>NZ_VKDB01000012.1 GCF_007280555.1 Deinococcus detaillensis
GTCCACCGTGGAAACCGCCCGTCTGCGGGGTCAGGATCCCGTCGACGTCTTGATGTCCTTGCGCTGCTGACCTTCTACAAGCCGCTAATCAGATACGTTTTTTGTTTCGCTCCAGTTAGTCCACCAAAAAGAGCTTCTTTTTTGACAAATGCCCCAAGAGAAGCGCCCTCTCAAGTCTCAGTTGTTCTGAGACAGATGAACACTTGTTCGATTGTCTTCAACTCCGGTTCCTCTACTGGTAACCGGATCTCATAAAAGGAGAACACTATGTCTACGCTCTTCCGTTCCAGTTTACTTCTTTCACTGTGCAGTTTGATGATTCTTCCGCTGGCCCAAGCCCGCACGCTCAAAGACATCAAAAAAGAGGGCGTCTTGCACGTCAATAGCCTCGAATTACCACCCTTCAGCTACAAGACAACGGACGGCTATACCGGTTTTGAAACAGAACTCATCACCATGCTGGCTAACGATTTAGGACTGAAAACCGACTTTTCGCCCATGTTGCTCGATACCATCGCCAACGATTTGAAAGAAGGCCGCGTTGACGCCGCGATTGGCGGCTTAGAGATTACCAGCACCCGCGAAAATCAAGTGGGTTTTACCCGTCCCTTTTTGTGCGCTGGGATGTCGGTGGTGTCACGTGACCCGGCCATTCAGACCCGCTTTGATTTAGAAAATAAGACTGTTGGGGTACTTTCTGGCAGCACCATTCAGTCTTTTGTCCAAAAACTACCGTTTCCCAAAAAAGCCGTAGTATTTGCCACGGTCAACGACCTGATCTATGCCATTGCCACCGGCAAGGTGGACGCCACACTAAGCTATAAGGTGTCGGGGCCGATTATGATGAAACTTTATCCCAAAGCTGGCTTTCTCTACGGCCCAGTACAGTGGAGCATTCCAATTGGCGCGATGCTGTCCGACGGCGACAACAGCTTGAGACTGGCCCTCAACGGCGCACTGGCAAAGTCCATGCAAGATGGCCGCTACGCGCAGCTGAGCACCAAATATTTTGGCGAAAATCTGCGCTGCAAAGCCTAAGTTTTTCTTTGTCAGAGGTGGTGGGCTTAAGCCCTAGCGCGGCTGGGCGAAAGCCGCTTGGACACTCCCTGCGCGTACTCCGACAGTTCAGCGAGCAGCGTCGGCACGTCGGAGCGCAGGTAAAACTGACCGCCCGGCAGCGGCAGCAAAGCCATAAAGGGAGCGCGGCACAGCGTCTCCAGAATCGAGCGCAGCTCGGCGGTGTTGACTCCGCTGCCGAGGCGCTCAGCCAAGCGGGACGGATCGACGATGCTGTGGGCAGGCTGCTGCGCCAAGGTGCCCAGCACGTAGCTAAAAGTGCCGCGCTGCACCAGATGGGCGCTGACCAACTCGGCGAGGCTGGCCACGCTATCGAGATCAAAGCTGGAGGTGTTCCAGTAACCGCGCAAATCGATGGGAGTCAGCGGCGCGAGGCGGGCATGTTCGAGGAGTGCGCCAAGGGCTTCACGGGTAAAGCGCGGCGCGGCGGTGGACAGGTCTTTTTCCCAGGTCAGCAGGGCGCGGTAAGTGCTTTGCTGGAAAGCCGGATGCTGCTGCTCGGCTTCGCTGAGGGCCAGCACCACGTCGTAGCCGTGTGAGCCCAGATCGGCCCTGAGCCGCACCGGGCCAGCTTCCGCGCCGCCGAGGTACTCGACTTGGTAGCCAGTCAGGCGGGCCAGCTCACCGAGCTGATCGGCCAGCGTCTCTAAAGCCGCCAACTCGGGCGCGGCGGAAGACGCCAACTTGGGGGCCGCGCCCGAAGCGCTTGGGCGCAGCGGCTCTGGACGTTTGGTTTCGGAGCGTTTGGGTTCAGCTGCCCTCTCGGAGGGCGTTTGGCTGCTGGCCTGAGGTTCACCGGACGGCCCCGCGTAGCGGCCCACACCCACTTTCACCCCCGAATCGCGGCGTGCGGGCTCAGTGTGAAGAGACTCGGCGTGAACTTGCACTGCTTTGTTTTCAGGCAGGTCTGTTGTCTTGCCTGAGCGCTGCTCTTCTTTGCTTTGATCCGGCCTGCGGCTCTCAGTGACCGCCGCCTGAGCCGCGCTGGGCTGGGAGCGCTCCATGCGGACTTCGCGGACGTGCGGTGTGGCATTGATGACCACGCGGCGCGGGGCCGGGTCGGGCTTGGCCGCCAGGGCCGTATTGAGGCGGTCGGTGTGCGGCTTGATCACGCAGCTTACGCGGTAGCGGCCTTCACTGACCGGCGAGAGCATCAGCACGTCATTCACATCGAGGTTGTGGTCGTGATAGAGCGAGCTCAGGCCCGTCAATTTTTTGGCGTTTTCGCTCATCTGAACTGGATAATCGCGCTCTTGTTCGTCAGTCAGGTGCAGCGTTTGCCCAGCCAAGTCAGCAGAAAAGAGAGCCCGGAGGTATTTGGCCACCGTCAGTGTGCCTTCAGATAAGCACGGACGGGTAATGATATAGCGCAGAGCAGCAGTCACGGCGGTGTCCTCCATTGAAAACGTGCATCAGCACGGTTAGGGTCAGAGCGGTAAAAACTTCAAAATGAAAACTCGAATCAAAAAGCGCCGCATTTTTAGCTTTCAAAAAGCGGTCACGCACTTAAGGTGTTCAAGTTCCCCTTCATCTTGAGTGAAGCGGTAGGGCAATGCAAGTCAGTTCAGTCCAGAAAGCGAATCGGTTCGTTTTAAGCTAATTAGCGAAAGGTAATTTCGTTTTTACACAAATTTCTCTCAACTGGATGATCGGTTCACACTTTGAGAGTTTACGCGCCTCAGCCCCCGCTTTGGCCCGACTTTGATCAAATCCCGCTCCTATCTCGGAAAGGGGAGCACTTTTTATCTTTGCGGTTTTATAGGCTTGTAGGATGCCTGCCCGCCGCCTCGGGCTGCGGCTGAGGTTTGCGTTCGTATTAGAATGCCCGCGTGACTGTCTTTTTGGTGCTGCTGTCGGCTTATCTGCTCGGCTCGGTGGTCTTCGGTGTAATTTACTCGCACCTGCGCGGCGACGATGTACGCGGGCGCGACATGCCCGGCGGCAGCGGGATGTTTAGGCAATACGGCCTCGTTCCAGCAGTGACTATTTCGGTGCTGGACATCCTCAAAGGCGTGCTGGCAGCTTATCTGGCACTGCATTTTGCACCGGGGTGGGAATGGGCGGCCATGTTTCTGGTGATTATCGGCCACTGCTATCCGGTGTTTTTCCGCTTCAACGGCGGCGGCGGCATTGCCCCGATGCTGGGTGCACTGCTGATCGTCGCGCCCAAAACCCTACTGCTGATGGTGCTGCTTTCCCTCATCGTGATGCCGCTTTATAAAGCCACCATCCAAAAAAGAGTTGGCCTCAACGCCATTCCCTTCATGTCGGCGGTGGTGTTGCCGATCAGCGTGGCCGCTTCATTCTGGCTGGGGGGCACCTTGGCGCTGGTCGCGGGCGGCCTGGGGATGGCGGTCAGGTCGGTGCAACTGCTGATCGAAGATGGCAAGCTCGGAAAAAAACCGGCGTGAAGGCGGGGCGCTGGACAAGCGCAGCGCTGGGCTTGCTGCTCACATTGGGCAGCATGAGCCAAGCCGCCGCCGTACTGAACGGGCGAAGCCTCACCTTTGAGGAAGGTGGCAAAACCCTGACAGTACTGATCTATCCCGAGGCGCTGGGCGACCTCAGCGGCCCGGTCACGCAGGGCGAAACCACTTGGCTGGGCGTCGGGCCTTCGCTCTACGGGTTCGACGCTTTGGGCGTGGCCACCACCCGCCTTGATTTCTCCAACATGCTGAGCGCCGTAGACGCCAGCGGCGGCGTGCTGCGGGTCACGGCGGGGCCGAGCGGAGCGCAGGACACTTACAGCGTCGTCGGCGGGCAAATTCAGGAGCGGGTGGTGCTGGTGCCGGACGCGCGGGTCACCGGTTGGCTGCGCCGCGCCGCCGCGCTCACGCCGGACAGCCAGGTCGCGCAGGCCGCCCTCCAAGACCCCACCAATCCATTTTTGGCCCTGCGCCGCGCCGCGCTGGCTCGGCAACGCGGCGACCGCTTCACGGCCCTGAGTGAAACCCAGCGGGCGGCCAGTTTGCCGCTGGCTTTTCCAGCCTCTCTGCAACTCGCCGCCCAGATGGAAGCGCTCAACTCGCCTGCGGCGGCCAATTTGCTGCTCAGCCGCGCGGCCCGCGACTACGCGGCACGCGGCTACGACCCGGCTTTGCCGGTGAGCCGCGCCGCCCTGAACGCTTACGGCGACCCGCTCGGCGAGTTGGAAACGCTGCTGAGCCAAAACAAACTCGAACGCGCCGACGTGTGGATTCGCTACCTGCGCCAGACTTCACCGCGCTTTGAAGGCTCGCTGAGCTTATACACCCGCTACGCCGCGCTGCTCGATGCTCAAAACCGCAGCGGCGAGGCCGAGGAGTGGCGGGCCTTTGCCCGGACGCTCAGCACCGGCACGCTGTATAACCTCGGCGCAGACGCGGTGCTGACCTTGCGCGACGCCGCCCGCGTCAGCGCTTTCGCGCTGCTGCTGAGCTGGCTGGCCGCTTACCTGACGCTCGCCGCCCGCGCTTGGCGGGTGCAGGGCCAAGACACCGCCGAGTTGGGCGGACGCTGGGGCAGTTGGCTGAAGCGTCCGCTGTCGCGGCTCCGGCGCAGCGTGGTGGCTTACGGGGGGTTTGGCGAAAAGCTGGTGATGCTCTCACTGCTCTCGGCTTTGCTGCTGAGCCTCTCGGCTTGGACTTGGGCGGCCCGCGCCGAAACCCGCTTGCAAGCGCCCGCACTCAATATCGGCACTTACGGCGGCGCTTGGTTTTACGGCGGCCTCGATGAGCTGGAACTCACGCCCAGCCGCGACACGGCCCTGCTGCGCGGCTTGTCTTCTCAACTCGACGGTGATGACGCGGCGGCCCGCAGCAGCTACGAGGTGGGCACTTCGCCGCTGCCCTGCGCTCAAAACAACTTGGGCGTCTTGGCCGAAAACAGAGACGACAACGCCCAAGCCCGAGGACTATGGCAAGCCTCACTCTCGGCGGCTCCGGATTTGCTCGCGCCCGCTTACAACTTGGGCCTGCAACCCAGCGCCCCCGAAGCGGCTTTTCAAAGGGAGTACCGCGCCGCGCCGAGGCTGTGCTACCCCGATCAGCGCAGTTTGGTGCGTGCCCTCGGCGGCAGCTTGGCCGGGCAACTCCGCGCCTTACTTCTCAATCCTTGGAGCGCTCTGATGGCCACGCCCACTCAGCTCAGCACGCCGCTGCAAGCTGTTTGGGTCGCGCTGCTGCTGCTGGCCTACGCGCTGGGCGTGGTGTGGCTGCTGACCCCCTCATCTGATCCCTCCGGCCGCGCCGGACGCCCCGCCCTCTTCCGGCTGCTGGCCCTGCTGCTGCCCGGCAGCGCTTTACTCGACGGCGCGTGGGGCGCGGTGCTGCTGCTCGGCTGGGCGGCGGCCATCGGCAACCTGCTCACTGCACGCGGCTGGCTGACGCTGCCGTATTTGCCCGGCCCGCTGAGCGCCAGCGGCGTGCTGATTTTCTTGGTGGTGCTCTACGCCCTCAACGTGCTGGGCCTGAGCTTGCAAGAAATCGGCAGCTTCCGCGCCCGGCGAGCAGCAAGTTCGGCAAAGTAAAACAACCCGCCTTTTCATCCATTTGCCACCCGCACGCGTCAAGATGCAGGGCATGAACCGCACAGCCCCCCTGCTCACCTTGCTGCTCGCCCTGGGCGCAGGCAGTTTGACTTCGGCGGGCGCGGTGGTGCGCCTCGGCGACGCGTTGCCCGCTCACCCGTGGGCACAGAGCCGTGACGACGAGGACGAGCGCGAATTGGTGGTGCTGTACTCGCACGACTGCGGCGACCTCGGCGACCTTTGGAGCGCGGTGTTGCAAGCAGGCTTGCCGGTTCACGCCGTCAATGCCGAGGAGGTCGCCTCGCCCGCTCCCAAAGGGCTGAGCGTTTGGCGCGGCCCCGACGCCACCGCTTTTGCCCGCGCCCTCAAGGTCAGCGCGTATCCGACGGTGCTGCTGGTGCGCGGGGGGCGGGTGCTGAACGCTTGGGAAGGGGACTTTACGGCGGCGGCCAAGCTGTAGACCTCAGGACGCCCGCCCTGCCTTACGGCGCTAAACTCAGACCATGAATATCAGCGCCCCCAGCCTCACCATCGCTTTCGTGGCGGGGCTGATTTCGTTTTTGTCGCCGTGCGTGCTGCCGCTGGTGCCGAGTTATTTGGGCGTCATCGGCGGCAAAGCGCCGCTCCCACGGGCGCTGGGGTTTATTTTGGGCTTCGGCTTGGTGTTCGTGGCGCTGGGGGCCACCGCCAGCGGCCTCGGCTCGCTGCTGGACGCTTACCGCTTTACCTTATCGCGCTTATCGGGCGTGCTGATTGTTTTCTTCGGGCTGGTGATGCTGGGCGTGATTCGGCTGCCGTTCATGATGCGCGACACCCGCGAACTCAGCGCCGCCGATCAATATGGGCCCGTCGCTCTCGGCGCGGCGTTCGCCTTCGGCTGGAGCCCTTGCCTCGGGCCGGTGCTGGGCAGCATTTTGGGACTGGCCGCCAGCACCCAGAGCCTCGGGCAAGGTGTGGGCCTGCTGCTGGTCTACACTTTGGGCCTCGCCGTGCCGTTTCTCCTCTCGGCGCTGCTGTGGGAGCGGCTCAACTTGCGGCGCTTAAACAAGTACGCCGGAATTTTTGAGAAGGTCGGCGGCGTAATCCTGATTGCGGTGGGCCTGCTGATGGTCACGGGCCGCTTTACCTTGCTGGCGAGCTGGGCTTTTTCAGTGATGCCCGAATGGATGCGCCTCTGAGCACGCCCGCCGCCGAATACGCCGTGCAGCTGCGCGGGGCTTGGCTGAGACTGGGCCGCGAGGTGATTTTGCGCGGCGTGGATTTGGACATCGCGGCGGGCGAGGGCGTCACCTTGCTGGGCGAAAACGGCGCGGGCAAAACCACCTTGCTGCGGCTGCTGGCCTCCAGCTTGCGGCTGACCCGTGGCGAGGGGCGCGTTCACGGCTACGACCTACGCGACTCGCGTTCGGTACGCGACCACGTGCATCTGATGCCGGTCGAAGGCGGCACCTACCCCGATCTGACAGCGGCCGAGAATCTGGACTTTGCCCTTCAGATGCACCGGCTCAGCGGTGATACCGGCGCGGCACTCAGGCGAGTCGGCTTAGAGAAAGCCGCCGAGCGCCGAGTCCGTTTTTTGTCGGCGGGGATGCGGAAGCGCCTGAATCTGGCCCGCCTGTCGCTGCTGGCCCGCCCATTGACTTTGGTCGACGAACCGTTTGCCAACTTGGATGCGGCGGGCAGGTATCTGGCGCTCGAAGTTTTGGCCGAGGTCACCGGCAGAGGACAGACCCTGCTGCTGGCCGCCCACGAACCCGACCTCGCCGCGCAGGTCACGGGCCGCGCCCTGCATCTGAGCGCTGGAAGCCTGACGGACAGCCCGTGAACGAAGGCTGGCAGCACATCCTGACAATTGCCCGCAAAGACGCCCGCCTCGCCGGACGCACCCGCGACACTTTGCTGGCGACGCTGTTTTACGCCGCGCTGGTGCTGCTCGTTTTGGGCCTCGCCCTCGGGCCGGATGACGCCCGCCTGCGCCCCGCCGCCGCCGGAGCGGTGTGGGCCTCACTGGCGCTGTCGTCGGCCATCGCTTCGGGTCGGGCGTTTGCCCAGGAGCAAGAAGCCGGAGCCTTGGAGCAACTGACCCTTTATCCGGGGCCGCACGGCGCACTGTATTTGGGCAAATGGCTGGGCACTTGGCTGCAACTGCTGGTGCTGGCGGCCGTGATTGTGCCGCTGGGCCTGCTGCTGTTCGGGGCGGCGGGCGGCGGTCAGGCCTTGCCCTGGCCCGCGCTGCTGCTCACCGCTGTGCTGGGCGTGACGGGTTTGTCGGCCAGCAGCACTTTTTACGCTGCCATCACGGTCAATTTGCGGGCCCGCGAGGCGCTGCTGCCCGCCCTCGCTTTTCCGCTGCTGGTTCCGGTGGTGCTGGCCACCGTCAAATCCACCAGTTTGCTCCTAGACGGCGGCTGGTCAGGGGAAGTGGCCGGATGGCTGAGCTTCCTCACCGCCTTTGACATAGGCACTTTGATTGTCTGCACGTTGCTGTTTCCGTTCGCGGTGGAGTAAGCAGAGCCGGAGCAAACACGGCTGGAGCACACGGGGCCGCACTGTGCTTATTTGTCGGCCACCAACACCGCTGCGCCGCCGTCGTGGTCATCGGTGGTCAGGGTGGGGGTATTGAGGGCATTGTCCAGCTTCAGCGTGTCCAGCCGCTTGAAAGTGCCTGCAGCGCTCAACTTGGCGCTGAGGTCGTCGCGGGCCACCTTAAAGGAGTTGTAGGGGTGGTGCATGGATGAAATCAATTCAAAGTCTTCACGGCTAAACGCGGCTGTCCAGAGATATCCGCCGCTGTCTATCGGCGCGGGGCCAAAGACCCGTCCGTGGTTATTGGATTGCCACCACGCGCCGTCGCTGAAGGCCTCGTCTTTTCCGCCGGGTTGCTGGCCGTACAGCTGGCCCAGGATGAGGCCCTTGTAGCCGACGCTGTGGCCTCCTTTTGGGCCGTAGCCTGCCGCCTGCATCGCGCTCACGAGGCGCGAGGCGGCTTCCTGCGGCGTCTTGGCGACTTTATCGACCAAGATGACATTGACCGGCTCGCGCAAGTTGTGATCGTCCAGTTGGTAGCCCAGCCAGCGGGCCGGTTGGCCGTCAGGGTCGATCATCCATTTGCCGATGAAGCCGTAAGTGGTATTGACCGCATCGGCGCTGCTGGTCGTCACTTCGACACCTTCGGTGGTCACATTGGCCGCGTTGATGGTCGGCGTGCATCCCGAAATGACGGCCAAGCCGGCACTGACACACACTGCGGGTATTAAGCGATGACTCAAACTGACCTCCCATTTCTACCCATCCGCACCGCCACCGGCCAACCGGCTTTGGCGGATCTCTTTGGACGAACACCCCGCTCCGATGGCGAAACTGGGCCCGTTAAAAGCGCTGAAGACCTTATCTTGCCACGTCATTTCGCTCACAAACGTGAACTGGCCTCTATCATTTTCTGATTTCATTCTGATGAAAGCTTTGAGGAAAATGCAGCCCGTGGAGCGCCAAAGGGGCGGCAACCGGGGGACACTCGCACTTGCCCAAGCGCCACCAAAACGTCATGCTTAAGCTCTCTTCAGGGCGAGCTTCTCCAAGCTGGAATTGCCCGCTCCCCTCGGCCTTTTTGCCGCCTTCTCTTACCTTCGCTCCGCCCGTTTGGAGACACAATGACCAGTGTGACCACGTTCAGCAAAACAGGCTCGAAAAAAGACCGTCTCACCCCCATTCTCGGCGCAGTGACGGCCCTCAGTGTGCTGGCCGGCCTGTGGCTGAGTCTCACCGCACCCGCCGACGTCAATCAGGGCCTCCTCGTGCGGCTGATGTTCGTGCATGTGCCGACCGCTTGGCTGAGCTACCTCGCTTACGGCGGCACCGGGTTGTTTGGGCTGCTGTACCTCATCACCCGCCAGCGCCGCTACGACCGCCTCGCCATGAGCAGCGGTGAAATCGGAGTGCTGTTCACGGTAGCGACCATCGTGGGCGGCATGCTGTGGGCCAAGCCGACCTGGGGCACCTACTGGGTGTGGGACGCCCGGCTGACCACCACCGCCCTCTCGCTGGTGGTCTACGGCGCTTATCTGCTGGTGCGCGGCCTGATCGACGACCCCGAGCGCCGCGCCCGCGTTTCGGCGGTGATCGGCGTGGTCGGCACGCTCTATATTCCGGTCAATTACATGGCGGTGGAGTGGTGGCGCGGGGTTCACCAGACCCAGACCCTCAAGTTGCTCGGCGGAATGCAGTGGGGCGCGGCTCCGGTGTACGGCATCGCCCTGACCGTCATGACGCTCGCCTTTACCTTGCTTTACGTTTACTTGCTGCGGGTGCGCGGCATCTTGGCAGCCAAACAGGAGCGCCGCGAAGAGCGCGAATTTGAATTGCCGCCCCTGAACCAACCGCTGGGCCAGAGCGAGGTGCGCCGTGGATAAGTATTCGGGCTACGTCCTCATTACTTACGTCGTTACGTTCGTCATTTTGATCGGCTATCTGGGCTGGGTCTGGTGGCGGCTGCGGCAAGAAGAGCGGGAACTGTGAGTGCGCCCTCGTCTCCTCAACTCCCGCAGGCCAGAAGGCGCAGGAAAAACCCGCTGCCGTATGTGCTGGCGGGCGTGGCCCTCGCCGGCTTGCTGACGTACATCATCTTCGGCAACCTCGCTCAGAGCATCGAATATTTTGTGACGCCCACCGAGTACAAGGCCCAAGCCGCCAGCTTGCAGGGCCACACCGTCAGAATCGGCGGCCTCGTCAGGGCCGTGAAGTATGACCGCAATTCGCTCGACCTGAATTTCAACGTCACCGACGGCAGCGCGACGTTTCCGGTGGTGTATCAGGGCGCGGTGTCGGACTTGTTCAAGGAAAATCAGGGCGTGGTGGTGCGCGGCACCTTCAATGCCCAGAATGTCTTTCACGCCAACGAACTGATCGTCAAGCACAGCGAGGAGTACCGCATCCCGCGTAGCCAGAGCGAACTCAAAGACATGCTGAAAAATGCCAAAGACGCCAACGCCGAAGGGCAGTAAGGAGCAGCCACGATCATGCTGAATCTGATTTCATTTCAGTCCAGTCCTCTGGCCGCGCTGGGCCAAGTCGCCATGCTGCTGGCGCTGGCCTTTACGCTGGCGGGGCTGTGGCTCTCGGTGCTGGGCGGCCTGCGAAGCGACCCGCGCAGCACCGAAGCGGCCCGCCGCAGCGTTTGGGCGGTGTTCGCCTTCGTCAGTTTGGCGATTCTGGCGCTGCTCTCGGCTCTGCTGCGCGACGACTTCTCGGTGCGCTACGTGGCCGAGCACTCGATGACGACCTCACCGACCTGGGTCAAGATCACCTCGCTGTGGGGAGCGCTGGAAGGCTCCATCTTGCTGTGGGCCTGGCTGCTGGCGGGCTACGCTTTTATTCTCAGCCTAACGCTGCGGCGCGACGCTCTGCGGCCTTGGGCACTGGGAGCGATGTTCGTTTCGCTGCTGTTTTTCGTGGGCGTGGTGGCAGGAGTGGCTTCACCGTTCACTCCGCTGGCACAGATTCCATTGCAGGGGCAGGGGCCGAATCCGGCGCTGCAAAACCACTGGATGATGGCCGTTCACCCGGTCTTGCTGTATTTGGGCTTCGTGGGCTTGAGCGTGCCGTTCGCCTATGCGGTGGCCGCGCTCATTACTGGGCGGCTCTCAGATCACTGGCTGAGCGTGACCCGCCGCTGGACGCTGATGGCTTGGGTCTTTTTGACCGCCGCGATTGTGGCGGGCGGTTGGTGGAGCTACGAAACATTGGGCTGGGGCGGCTACTGGGCCTGGGATCCGGTCGAGAATGCCAGCTTCATTCCCTGGCTGCTGACCACCGCTTTTTTGCACAGCATCCAGATTCAGGAAAAACGCAATCTGCTGCGCGGCTGGAACATCTGGCTCATTGTGCTGGCCTACACCTCCACCGTGTTGGGCACCTTCCTGAACCGCAGCGGCATCGTGCAGAGTGTCCACGCCTTCGCGGGCGGGCCAGTCGGCCCTGTGTTTCTGGGTTTTCTGGCATTGCTGCTGATCGGCGGCGTGGCCCTGACTGCCTGGCGCACTCCCAAGCTGCGCGACCTGGGTGAAGCGCCCGCACCGCTCAGCCGCGAAGCTGCGTTTCTGGCGGGCAACTGGCTGTTTTTGGTGTTCAGCGCCGTGGTGCTGCTCGGCACCCTGTTTCCGGTGATCGTGGAAGCCGTGACGGGCCGCAAGAGCAGCATCGGCGCACCGTTTTTCAATACCTTCAGCGTGCCGATTGGCCTCGGTTTGCTGCTGCTGATGGGCGTCGGGCCGCTGCTGCCCTGGCGTCGGGCTGACGGCGAGAGCTTGCTGATGGCCCTGCGGCTCCCGGTTGGAACGGGGGTGTTGGCGGCCATCATCGCCGCCGTACTGGGCGTCCGGAGCGTGGCGGTGCTGCTGACGCTGGCCCTGTGCGCTTACAACGTCGCCGGACTCGCCACCCTGACCCTCCGGGCGGCCAGACAGCGCGGCAGCCTCACGGCCCTGCTCAGCGAGCAGCCGCGCCGCTACGGAGCGTATACCGCTCACCTCGGTTTGGTGGTGCTGGCGCTGGGCTTGGCCTTTTCGGGGGCGTACAAAGAGAGCGGCGAAACCACCCTCAACCTCGGCCAAGACAAACAAGTGCTGGGCGACACACTGCGGCTTGAAAGCCTGCGCGAGGCCAAGTATGACTACGGCTCCAGCTCCATCACCCAGATTCGGGTCAACGGCCAGAGTTTTGCGCCGCGCATGAACGTCTATGCCCAAGACCCCGGCACCCCGTTTCCCACCCCCGCCGTGCGCTACAGCGTGCTGGGTGACACCTACCTCGTGACCACCAACATCGACAAAAATGGCAAATGGGCCAGCATCCGCCTCATCAAATCACCGCTGGTGTCGTGGATCTGGGTCGGCACTTTGATTATCGTGCTGGGCGCGGGCGTCACCTTGCTGTCTCCGGCGCGGCCCGCTGTGCGCAAGGTGACGGGCGGGGCAGTGGCGGCGGACTGAGGAGCGGGGAAAGATATTCGCTTTGCTCACTCCACGCTCCTAAGAAAGACAAGGACTCCGCTTTTTAGCGCCTCTCTCAGTGGCAGGAGCGGAGAGAGAAATGAAGTGAGCGCCAGCGATTGCCCTTCCCACTCACCACCTGCCACGTTCAAGGAGCTTCATGACCAAACTCAACTCCACTCCTCCCGCTTGGCGGCGCTTTATCGCTCCGGGCATTGCCTTTGCGCTGGTGGCCGCGCTGGGCGTAGCGCTGCTGCGGCCCAAAGACGCTTCGAGCGGCGTGGGCGATCCGCTGCTGGGCAAGGCCGCCCCAACATTCGTCCTCAAAACGCTGGACGGCGGCACGGTAAGCTTGGAGCAGCTCAAAGGCAAGCCGCTGGTGCTCAATTTCTGGGCCTCGTGGTGCGTGCCGTGCCGCGACGAAGCGCCGCTGCTGCGCGAAGCCAGCGAAAAGCAGAGCGCGGCTGGCCTCAACGTGGTGGGCGTCCTGTTTCAAGACCCCGACAAAACGCGGATGCGCAAGTTCATTGCCGATTACGGCTTGGCCTACCCCAACTTGCTCGACAGCGACCTCAAAACGTCGATCAATTACGGCATTACTGGTGTGCCGGAAACCTTTTTTATCGGCACGGACGGGTTGATCAAGTCGGTTGACCGGGGCGGCCTGACCCGTGAGCGGCTCTCGGCAGGCCTGCAAAGCATCGGAGTGACGTTCTAATGTCGGCCCTCAAGCGCCTACTGACCGCCTTCCTGCTCACTTCGTCTGCGCTGGCCGCTCCG
This sequence comes from Deinococcus detaillensis, assembly GCF_007280555.1. NCBI lineage: Bacteria > Thermotogati > Deinococcota > Deinococci > Deinococcales > Deinococcaceae > Deinococcus > Deinococcus detaillensis. The sequence continues at coordinate 13,351 of NZ_VKDB01000012.1, forward strand.
CTGACCCCCGCGCAGCAAAGCCAAGTTTCACGCGTCGGCAACAGCATTCGCTGCCCAATTTGCCGCGACGTGCTGCCGATCACCGAGAGCGGCAACGACATCAGCAAGCAGATGCTCTCAGAAATCAGTGCCCAGACACAAGCTGGACAGACGGACGCGCAGATTTACGATTATTTTCGCGAGCGCTACGGCCAGCGGGTGCTGCTCAGGCCGTCCAATGATTTTGCCGGAAAACTGCTGTGGCTTTTGCCTTCTCTGGCGCTGCTGCTGGGCGGCGGGGCGCTGACGGGCTATTTGGTCGGTCAGCGGCGCGGCGCGGGTGCTCCCGTCAAAACGGCGGCTGACCCCGCCCTCAACGCCGACGAACCCGAAGACCCCTATCTGGCCGAAATCCGCGCCCAAGTCCAAACTGGCCGTGAGCAGCAGCGGGGCGAGTCGTGAACACTTTGCTGATCGTGCTGTTGGTCTTGCTGGGACTGGCCGCGTTGCTGGCAGTGATCTCGCCGCTGCGGGCCCGCAACGCCGCTGACCCCAACGCTGCCGAGCGCCTGCGTCTGGAAGGTGAGCGCGACGCTTTGACGGCTGAACTGATTGACCTGAAGGATGAAGCCCGCCGCCCAGACTTGGAAAACCGCGCCGCCCGCAGCCTGCGTGCCCTTGACGGCTTACCGCCCGCACCCAAATCCGGCAGCGTATTCGCGCCGGCTTTGACCGGCGTGGTGCTGGCCGCAGCGGTGGTGGGCGTGGGCGCACTCAGCTTCGTGCCGCAGTGGCAACTGGCCGCGCTCGACAGCGGCGAAGGAACAGCCATCAAAAGTGCCCTGAGCTTGCCGAGCTTGCAGGCGCAGGCGCAGCGCGGCCAAACCCAAGCCGCTTATCTGGCGTGGGGCGACGCGGCCTTTACTGCCGGACAATACGACCAAGCCAGCGCCGCTTACGCCAGTGCGCTGCGGCTCAATCCCAAGCAGCCCAAAGCGCTGCGGCGGCTGGGCATCATGCTGCTGACCGGACAAGGCCGCAGCGCCCCGACCAACGAGCAGCAAGCCTCGCAGGCCTTTTTGCTGGTTCGCACTGCCGCTCAACTCGCGCCGAGCGACCCCGAAAGCCAGTTGCTGCTCGGCTACGCGTTCAACAATTTTGGCGAGTCCAAGCTGGCCCTCACCGCGCTGGAGCGCTACCAGAGCTTAGATCCCACCGGACGCGAAGCCGACGATTTGATCGCCACCCTGCGGGCCAGCACGGCCCAAACCGACCCGGCTTCACGAATCTACGCGGCCAACTGCGCCAGTTGTCACGGCGCGGGCGGGCGCGGCGGCCTCGGCCCCAACTTGCACGAAAGCCGCCTCAGCAGGGCCGAGCTGAAATCGGTCATTCAAAATGGCAAGGGAGCTATGCCGGCTTATCCCAACATCAAGGGCGCAGAGTTGGAAGCGCTGGTGAGCAAGTTGGAAGGCTGGCAGAAGTGAGCGGGGCCGAAGGGCAGCTTCGCTGATGCCCACCCGCCGTCAGCTTTTAGAAAAATGGTGGCTGCTGCCGGTCGGGGCGACGGTGGGCGTCTTCGGCTACATGGGCTACTACGCCAGCCGCATCACGTTTGGCAAAGAAAAGCCCAGTGCGCCTGACTTTGTGACGGGAACAGCCGTGCGCGTGGCGGCGCTGACGGCGCTCAGCGGCGAGTGGGGGCAGCAAGCATTTAGCTACGATAAGCGGCCCTGCATCCTGCTGCGCTTGCCCGCCGCCACGCTGGGCAGCTTGGAAGTGGACGGGCAGCACTACGCCGCCTTCAGCCGAATCTGTACCCATTTGGGCTGCACCGTCAACCTGGTCAAAGACCCCGAAGTGCTGGCCTTCAGCTTCAGTTACCGCCCGCCGGACAATATGCCCCGGCTCGGTTGCCCCTGCCATTTCAGCGTCTTCGATCCGCTGCGCTCGGGTGAAGCGGTGTTCGGCAAGGCCCGCGCTCCGCTGCCGCGTGTACGGCTGGAACGGCGCGGCGCGGCGCTGTGGGCCACGGGGATCGAGGCTCCTCCGCCGCTGGGAACATAAGCAAGGTGCGGACGGAACTGAAGCGGCTGGTTTGCTCTACACTTCAGCATGCTCGGTTGGACTGTCCGGCCCGCTCAACTGACTGAACTCCCGCTGTGCGCCGGCATTCTGGAAGCTGCCGCCCGCGACTTGCAAGCACGCGGCGAAGCCCTCTGGCCGCACTCCGCCATGACGGTGGAGCGCTTGGCAGCGCAGTATCCGCCTGCTGGCTTTCGCCTCGGCTGGCTGGGCGGCCAAGCGGCGGCCACCATGGTGCTGCTGGCCGCCGACCCCGACTTTTGGCCCGATGCGCCGGAGGGAGAAGCGCTTTACCTCCACAAGCTCGGCGTGCCACCTGAGTTTCAGGGGCAAGGGTTGGCGCGGCGAATGCTGGAAGCGGCAGTTAGCGAAGCGAAAGCGGAGGGCTGCACCTTCCTGCGGCTGGACACCACTTGGAACCGTCCCAAACTGCGGGCCATTTACGAGCGATTTGGCTTTGAAGTGCGCGGGCGCAAAGTGGTGCACGGGTACGATGTGGCGCTGTACGAGCTGCCAGTTTGAGGCAGAGGCGGCGGTTCTTACCTTCCCTCAGTTCGGCACCGGCGTGTCGCTGCCCAGCAAAATCGTGAGATCCGCGCCCGCCGCGCCGCCTGCCGCCTGTACCTGACCATAACCCAGATCCGCCCTGAGGCCGCTGAGCGCCGCGCCCGCCGCGCCTGCGATGAAGGTGGTCGGCGCTTGACCGCGCTGCAAATTCACGATCCAGACGTTGCTGTAACCCGCCGCCGCCAATTTGTCTTGGAGGGCGCGGGCCGCGCCTGCTGGAGCGTCGATATTGGCAATCGCCACGCTGCGGCTTCTGGGGTCGCTGGGATCACTAAACGACTTGGAAATGAGGGCGCGAATCTCGCTGCGGTTGGCCGTCCACGTTCCTGACGGGCCAAAATCGCCGGGTAAGGTGTGGGTGTTGATTTTGGGGCCGGAGAGCAGTGCGCCGAGCGTGTGCGAAATCACCTCGCGGCTCAGGCCCGCTTTGGTGTTGCGGTCAAGCGCCCCGATCACGCTGGGCCAGCGCCAGACGTTGAGCGGACTCGTCAGCTTTTGGCTGAGCGACTGCAAATAAAGCTGCTGGCGGGTCACGCGGCCAATATCGCCCAGATTGTCGTGGCGAAAGCGCAAAAAGCCTTCGACCTGCGGGCCACTGAGGTGCTGCATTCCCGGCTGCAAATCCACATGCAGCTTTCCGGCGTTGTCGTCGTACTGCATCCGTTCCGGCACATTCACATCAACGCCGCCGGAAGCGTTGGTCAGGTCGCGCAGGGCGTTGAGGCTCAGCAGGGCGTAACCGTCTACCGGCAGGCCAGTCAGGTTTTGCACCGCTTGAACCAGCACTTCGGGGCCGCCGCGCCGGTTGGCGGCGTTGATTTTGCCGTAGCCCGCCTGACTGCCCCCAACAGAAGGAATGTTGACCCAGGTGTCACGGGGAATACTGAGCAGCTCCACCTCGCCGCTCGCCCGCAGCTGCGCCAGAATGATGGTGTCGGTCAGTCCAGTGTAGTCTTCTGATTTGGCCGGATAGGGCCAGACCGGAGACGCTTCATCGTAGTTGGGAGTCACGCCCGCCAGCAGCACGTTGACCGGGCGCACAGGAGTCGAAGGAACAGCGCCGTACTTGAGCAGTGCGGGCACAGCCGGAGAAATGAGCGCCGCCAGACCCGCGAGAGCCAGCAGCAAAAAGACACGAAACCACATCGGTCGTCAATCTAGCAGCCTTGCGGGTGAGGAATCCTCAGAGCGCGGCTCAAATCACTTTTGGACAATCCACTTGTCGAGCAGCTTTTGATATTCGCCGCTTTTTTTCATGCGGGCCAAGGTCTTGTCGGCGGCGGCGGCGAGGTCGCTTCCTTTCTTGAACACAGCGCCGTAATCTTCGGCCACCAGCGCTTTGCCGGCTTGATCAAACTGGCCGGGCAAGCGCCTTTTAAGGTCGGTGACTGTGGGCGCGTCGCCGATCAGCGCCACGATTCGGCCCGCCTGCACGTCAGCGAGGCCCGCCGCGAAGTCGTCATAGACCTTGAGATTGGCTCCCTTGGGCTTGAGGGTATCGTTGGCCGCGAATTGGCCGGTGGTGGTGGCCTGCACCCCGATGTTGATGTTTTTGACGTCGGCAGGCCAAGCGAACTTACTCGGATTGCCGGCCTTGACGATAAAGACTTGGGCACTTCGGTAATACGGCGAACTGAAACTCACCACTTTGGCCCGCTCAGATGTGATGGTAATGGCGCTCATGGCCATGTCCACCCGCCCCGAGGTGACCGACTGCGGCATCAGTGCGCCGAAGCCCACCGCCTGAATCTGGAGTTTGACGCCCAAATCTTTGGCCACCGCTTTGGCAATGTCGATGTCGAAGCCCTGAATGCTGCCGTCTTCGCCCTTGAATTCAAACGGCTGAAAGGTGGGATCGGTGCCGAGCACCAGCACACCTTTTTTCTTGACTTCGGCCACACTGGTCGCCAGAGAAGTTGGAATGAGCAGCAGCGCCGACAACGCGAGCAGGGAACGTAACATGCTGAGCATGCTAGCGCGTGGGATACTGCTTCTGTGCGCTGGCCTGCTCCCACCGAATTTGTGCATCTGAACGCCGTACCCGACCCTACCGAGTGGACGCGGCCCGGACTGGTGCAGTTTTTTAACTTGGAATGCCCAGCCTGCGTGTCGCGGGGCATTCCGTTTATGCGGCGTCTGCACGCTGAGTTTGGGAATTCGGTGAACCTGCTGGCGATTCACACCAGCCGGGGCCACCGCTTGTATGCGCGTGAGCAGGTTGAGCCGCAGTTGCTTAGATTTGCCCGTGACTACGCCAAGTTGCCGTTTCCCGTCGCGCTGGATTTGGACGGCTCGGTGGCCGAGTTCTGGCACACCGAGGGCACGCCGCACTGGCTGGCCTTCGCGCCGGGCGGCGAACTGCTGCGGAGCGTATACGGAAGTCAGGAAGGAGCGCAGACGCGGCTGGCGTATTTGCTGGGGGAGTGGGCTCCGAATTAGCAAGCTTCAACTCGCACAAAGCCGTGCACGGCTAGGCTAAATTGGGCGTATGCGCCCCTGGATGCTGGAAGCCCCAGATAGTGAGTCATCGGCAGCGACCCGCGAAGCCTTTGCAAAAGCTTGGGCGGCGTGTGACATGGCGCTGTTGCCGGAACATGTTCCGCGATGGCTGTTTTTGCAGTGGTTGGCAGAGCAGGGATACTTGCTGCACGGCTCACAGCAGGGCGACATCACTCAATTTGAGCCGCGCACGCCCTTTGATTTCAGTCCAGATGAGTTCAGCAAACGCACGGGCGTGTTTGCAGCTTCTGATGGGATTTGGGCCATGATGTACGCGCTCAAAGACCGGGGAAAAGTCAAGCGAATCCTCAATCTGGCGCTGCAATTCAAAGAAGCGGCAGATTGGTCGCCGACAGTTTATTTCCTGTCGTTTTCGCTGCGTGAACTCAGCACTACCACCGGGCACGAACCGCTAACATCCGGTTTTGTCTATGTATTGCCCAGCGCCGGCTTTGAGCAGATGCCTGCCTACGACTGGCCGGAGCTGGGAACGGTCTTGGAACCGCACTGGGTCAATCCCAATCCCGTTACGCCGCTCCTGTGCATACCGGTCACACCCGCCGACTTCCCCCTACCCGTGCGGCTTCACGATGCGGCGCGGGTGGACGCTCTGTGCGCCGACGATCCTTGGGGCTTTCCTTGGCTGGATGAGTAAGCCCCTAGACCAATTCCCCAACCGGCCCCAGCACCGCCACCCGCAATACATCAAACGGCCTGCGCTCTAGCACGGCGCGGACTTGCCCTGGCGTCACGTCGGCGTAACGGCGCACGCTCTCCGAGGCGCTGATGAGTTCGCCGCGTGCCAGATAATCCATGCCGAGGCTAAACAAACGGCCCTGCGGCGTGCCACTTCTCAGCAGCGCCCCCACCGCGATTTTGCGGGCAGCCCGGCGCACTTCGAGGTCGGTGATGCCGCCATTTTGCACTTCACCCAGCACGGCGCGGTAAGCGTCCAGAACTTCTTGGGTGCGCGGCGGGTCGCAGGAAAAGCCGCCCACAAACATGCCCGCGCCGTCGTACTCGGCGTGTGAAAGGTCGGCGCTGTCACACAGGCCGGTGTCCACCAAGGCCCAGTAGAGCCGCCCGTTTTCGCCGCCGATGATCTCGGTCAGCACGTGGGCCGCTTCGCGCAGCGGGTCGGCGTTGCTGAGGCCCGGTGCGGCCAGCGCCACCTGAGCGCGGCTGAGCTCGGCGTCAGGCGTCACGCTCAGGCCGCTTTGAGGAACGTGGGGCGTGATTTGCCGCTCGAACGAATGGCGGGGCCACTCGGCACAGACTTGCTCGGCGGCGTCCAGCACAGCCTGCTCGTCAAATTGGCCGCAGACCGCCAGCGTGATATTCGGCGCAGCGTAGCGCTCGGCAAAGTTGCGGCGCAGCACCTCGGGCGTCAAAGCGCTGACCGTTTGCGCCGTGCCCAGCACCAAGTGGCCCAGCGGATGCTCACCCCAGTATTCGGCGTTCAGGATGTCCATGAGGCGCGAGTCGGGCTGATCGGCGTACATCTCGATTTCTTCCAAAATCACTCCGCGCTCGGTGCCGACTTCCTCAGGGCGCAGGGCCGGCGTCAGCAGCACACTGAGGGCGCTGAGCAGCTCGCCGGCTTGTTCGGGCAAGCTGGCCGCGTGATACACGGTAGCTTCCTCGCTGGTAAAGGCGTTGGCCTGCCCGCCCAGCGCGTCCAAGCGGGTGTTGAGATCGAGGGCGCTGACGGATTCGGAGCCTTTGAACATCAGGTGTTCCAAAAAGTGCGACGCGCCCAGCTCGGCGGGCCGCTCGTCTCTGGCTCCAGTGCCCACGAAGTAGCCCATCGCTAACGTTTGGGCGTCGGGATCGCGTTCCAGCAACACGGTCAGGCCGCTGCTCAACACATGCTTGGTGGGCTTGAGGCCCGCTTGAGTCGTGGGATCAGACATGGGCCGCCTCCGTTTTGAGTGACAAAGGCACCGGGCCGAGCGACGCCAAACTGAGTTCGCCCAAGTCGTAACCCGCTAGAAAGGTATTGACACGCTCCAAAGTCAACTCGGCAATTTCGGTTCTCATTTCGCTGGCCTCGCGCACCCGCCCGAAAACGGCCAAGTCGCGGGCCATCCCGCCGCTGCGAGCACGGATGCTCTCGGAGCCGAAAACCGTGCTGGCCATCAAGGCGTTTTTGGCGCGGTCAAACTCGGCCCCCGTCAGTCCGGCTTGCCAGCGGCGCAGTTCGCCGAGCATCACGCTCAGCGTTTCGGGAGCGCGTTGGGGAGTGCTGGCCGCGTAGCCGCTGATGAGGCCTACCCCGCCCACCACCTGCGGGCCAGCGTGGACACTGTAGGCCAGCCCCCGGTCTTCGCGCACTGCTTGAAACAGGCGGCTGGCGCTCCCGCCCGACAAAGCGGTGAGCGAGAGGTGCCAAGCCAACCAGTCCGGCGAGAGCGGCGAAATGCCCCGTCCGGTGAAGGTGAAGTGGGTCTGCTGGCTGTCGCCTTTGAGGTGCGAGGTGGTACCCAGAATCGGCGTCAGCGGTACTGGCTGGGTGTCTGCTGTTTGCCAGTCTCCGAACAATTCGGCGGCCAGATCAAAGACTGCTTCGGCCTGCGTGTCGGCCACCACGCTCAGGATGCTGCCGTCCGCGCCGTAGCGCTGCCAAAAGGCGCGGGCAGTGTCGGGGGTGATCTGACTGAGGCCCTGCGCCGTGCCGCTGGTGGGGTGGGCGTAGCCGCTTGTTCCAAAGACCATTCGCCGCGCTTCCAGGCCCAGGCGCTCAGCGGGGTTGTCCTGCGAACTTTCCAGATCCTGGCGGGCGAGATCGAGCAGCACCGGCAACTCGCCTGCGGGAAGGTGGGGGCGGCGCAGCAGATCAGCGTACAGGCGCAGCGCTCCGGCGAGGTCTTCATTCAGGCCGCTACCCGAAAAGTAGGTTGCCTCGGCGTCTATCCCGCCGCCGCGCCGCACACCGAGGTCGTCCAGGGCGTCTTGAAATTGCCGAGCGCTGAACGCGCCCGCACCTTTGTAAAGCCATTCTTCCACCAAGCCCGCCGTGCCTTCCTGCCCTGCGGGGTCGTGGGCGCTGCCCAGCGGCAGGCGCAAATGGAAGGAAAAACCGGGGGTGGCGCGGCGCTCAAAGGCCACAGTCAGGCCGCTGGCGAGGGTTCGGGTTTGGGCAGGCATCAAGGAAGATTCTAGAGCAGGGAGGCGGGAGAGAAAGGGGGAGTCCTCTCAGGCCAAATTTCAGGTGGGCTTGTGGTTCCCGGCCTAGCGTGATGGGTATGAAAAAGCGCTTGGTTTGGCGGGGGCTGTTGCTGGGAATGGTGCTGAGTGGTTTGGGAGCGGCCCAGAGCCAGCCGCCCGCCCTCAACTCTCCCCCACTCAATCTGACCAACGCTCTCTACCTGAGCAAAGCGCTGACCTACATTCAAACCCACGCGCTCTACAGCAGCCGGGTGGACTGGCCCAAGACTCAGGCCGAGGCGCAGCGATTGGCCCAGACCACCACGACCACCGCCCAGCTCTACCCCTTTTTGCGGGAAGTCATTCGTGAACTCGGCGACCACCACAGCGCTTTTCAGACTCCCACCGATGAAGGGTTGCTGCTCAACAATCTGGGCAAACCCGACGCCGGATATTTGGCGGTGGCGACGCTTGACGGGCTGCACCGGGTTTCTTCCGTGTTCGCGGGCAGTCGGGCAGCCCAAGCTGGGTTGCGGGCGGGCGATCTGATCGTCTCGTACCAGAACAACGGCAGCGTGTCACGCCACCTGACCTGGCGGCATAGCGGCGAGCGAACTACCCATACAGCCACTTGGCCCCTTCAACCCAACACCTCACCTGTGCCAGCGGTGGGGCGGGCGCTGCCGAACCATCTGGGAACGCTGGAGCTGTATTCCAACATGCCGTGGGCAAGTCCAACCTTGCAGATCAAGTACGCGGCGCAGGCCCAAGCGCAGCTCAAGAGCGCTGACCAGACGGCCCGGTGCGGCTGGATTCTTGATTTGCGGCGAGATGAGGGCGGCAACACCGGCGCGATGATGCTGGCGCTTGGCCCCTTACTGGGCGACGGCTCTGTCATGACGTACTGGCCTCAGCGGCAAGCGGCACTCAGCCAGCAAGTCATTTACAAAGAGGGCCAGGTCAAGGCAGTGGTGGCGGGCCGCCCGCGTGATCTGGGCTTGATCTTTGCGCTCCCCCACCCCGTCACCCTGAAAGTCAAGAACCCGCCGGTTGCCGTCTTGCAGGGCAGCTTCACCGCCAGCGCGGCGGAAGGGTTGGTGGTGGCCTTTCACGGACGCCCGCTGACCCGCTTTTTTGGCGCGGCCACTTATGGGGTGCCAACCGGCAATGCTGGAATCCGCCTCCCCGATGGCGCGAGCATTCGGCTCACCGAGGGCGTCAGCGTAGACCGGCAGGGCCATCAGTACGAGGGGCCAATCGCGCCCGACGTGGTCACGGCGGAATGGAGCCACTTCGGGGAAGCGGGCGACCCCACGCTGATCGCCGCAACCCAGTGGCTGGAAAGTCAGGCGAGTTGCCGGGCGGCCAGATAGCAACCCTTTAATCTGCTGCGCCGCCCCTGTCCATCCCCTATTGTCAGCGCTATGAATCTCTTGCTGGCCTTTATCCCGATCAGTCTGCTGCTGGAATACGTCTTTCACGCGCCGCCGCTGTGGGTGTTCGGCGCGTCCACGGTAGCGATTATTCCGCTGGCCGACTGGCTCAGGAAGGCGACCGAACAGGTCGCCGCCCGCGCGGGACAGACCATCGGCGGGCTGCTCAACGTCACCTTTGGCAACCTCGCCGAGTTGATTATTGCCATTTTCGTGCTGCTGGCGGGCAACACCGCTGTGGTGAAAGCGCAAATCACCGGCAGCATCATCGGCAACGGGCTGCTGGGGCTGGGGCTGGCCATCTTGATCGGCAGCTTTGGCCGCAGCCGCCAGAAATTCAGCGGCGAGAACGCTGGGCAGCTCAATTCGATGCTGTTTTTGGTGGTGGTGGCCTTGCTGCTACCCGCCCTGTTTGACCTGACCGAGCGCCTGCCTGCCTTTGAAGCCGGAAGCGCCGCCGCCCGCAACAACTTAGACGAATATCTGAGTTTGGGCGTGGCGGTGGTGCTGATCTTGGTCTACGGCCTGAACTTGGTTTATACGCTGGTGACGCACAAAGACGTGTTTGCGCTGGAAGAAGAGGAGCATCAAGGCACGCTCTGGCCGACTTGGAAAGCGGCGGCAGTGCTGCTGGGCGCAACGGCCATCATCGCGCTGGAATCCGAGATGCTCTCCGGTGCGCTGGACGCCAGCAGCGCCGCGCTGGGCCTCAGTCCGTTTTTTCTGGGCATTATTGTTTTGGCGGTGGTAGGCAACTTTGCCGAGTACATCGCGGGCAGTTACTTTGCGCGGCAAGGCAAAATTGGGCTGGCCATCAATATCGCCATAGGCGCGACCATTCAAGTGGCATTGTTTACCGCGCCGCTGCTGGTGATTATTTCGTATTTGATCGGCAAGCCGATGAACTTGGTGTTTTCCAGTCCGCTGGAACTGGTGGCGATTGTGGCAGTGGCGCTGATCGTCACGACTGTCACCAAAGACGGCGAGGCGACCTGGTTTGAAGGCGTGATGCTGATCGCGGTGTATTTGCTGCTGGCACTGGCGTTTTACTTCGTGACACCCAGCGAGAAAGCGGCACAGTTGAACATCCCACCAGCTCAGGTGGTCGTACTCCAAACAAGCTGAGTAGTTGAGCGTTGCAAACTTGCACCGCCCAATAAACACCCCGCCTGAGCTGACCCTTAGGCGGGGTGTCAAAGCTCAAGGGGAACATACATAAACTTACTCTGGCTAGCGACTCGAACAGCGTCTATGTCGGCGGAGCGGCATGCGGCGGCCAAGTGGGCCGCGCCCTGCTGAAGCCGTTGCGGGTCGGGTACACATTCGGGCGCTGGCTGGACTTGGTGTCCCTTCCGCTCACACTGGACAACGCGGGGCGTTCAGAATAAGGCCATGACCGCGCCCGATCTTCAAACCGGCCTGCCCGCGCCCAGCGCCACTGCCAAGGAACTCACCCGCCTTGCCCGCAGCGGCCCGCCCCACGTCCGCGAAGCGGCGGCCCGCCATCCCAACACGCCCGCCGAAGTGCTGGGCAGCCTCGCCGCCGACTTTCCCGAAGCGGTGATTGCCAACCCAGCGCTGCCACTTCTCAGGCTGGCCCAAATGCAGCATATTCAGCGCTGGACGGGCCGCAGCTTGGCCCGCCTCGCCGCCGTGGACGCCGCTCCCGAGTGGATTCAAGAACTGGCCATGCGTCACAGCGACCCGCAGGCGCAGTGGGCGGTGGCAGGCCGCGCCGCGCTGAGCGAAACCCGGCTGCGCCAACTGGCCGCCAGAGGCGAATGGCAACTGCGGGCGGCGGTGGCCCAGCACCCCGATTTGCCCGCCGAAGTGCTCGCCAGCCTCGCCGCCGACCCCGATTACGGCGTGCGGCTCTCGCTGGCGGCTCACCCCACCCTGCCGCCGGAAGTCTTAAGGCTCCTGCAACAAGACCCCCACCCCTTGGTGCGCCGCCGCACCCAGATGGTCAATGCCAAAGTGAGGCCGCTGTGAATGAAACTGCTGTCCGTGAGCAGACCTACACCGCCTTTCTCGGACAGGAGCGCCTGATCACCGCGCCGCTGCCAGAAGTCTTGGAGCAGGTCAAGCGGCACTTGGATTCTTCTGAACGGGCCTTGCCCATCTTGATTTTTGATGACCAGACCGGAGCGCAGGTGGATTTTAATTTTCAGGGCAGCGCCGCTCAGATATTGGCTGGAGCCGCCCCGCCCGCCCCCGATCCGCAGGCCGCCGTACAAGAAGTCAACCTGTTGCCGCGCCACTGGGAGTGGCTGCAGGCCCAGCCCAGCGGAAAGTCGGCCACCCTGCGCCGCTTAGTGGACGCCGCCCGCAAAACTGAAGCCGGAGCCGCCCGCGCCAGAGCGTCCCGCGACGCTGCCAGCCACTTTCTCACCGTGATGGCGGGCGATCAAGCGGGATTGGAAGACGTGCAACGCGCCCTTTACGCCGCCGACCGTGAGCGCTTTGAAACGCTGATCTTCGCTGCCGACTGGCCCGAAGGCGTCAGCGCCCACGCGCTTTATTTGGCTGGGGCAGCTTTTGGAGAAGAAACGCCATGACCCCTTTTCCGCTGCGCCAGCCGATCATTTTTCTGGATACCGAAACCGGAGGCCGCGACCCCAAGCGCCACCCGCTGCTGACCATCGGCTTGGTGACACTTGGCCTGGACGGTCAGATCAGCCGCCCGCTGCACCTGCTGGTCAAGCACGATCACTACGAGGTGGAAGCGGGCGCGATGGAGGTCAACGGCATTGATCTGGAGGCCCACGACGCCGCCGCCCAGCCGCCCGAAGCGGTGGCCGCCGCCGTGCGTGAATACGCCGCCGAAGTGGGGCGGGTGATGCTTGGCGGCCACAATTTCAACTTCGATTTGGGCTTCTTGCGCCCGCTGCTGCCAGATTTACGCAAAGTCTTCAGAAGCGGCTACGTGGACACCAAACTCAGCGCCCAGTTTCTGATTCACGCCGGAGCGTTGCCGCATCAAATCGGCACACCGCTCAGCCAACTCACCGAGCATTTCGGCATCGAGTACGCCGCCCACAACGCCCTGGAAGACGCTGCGGCGACGGCCAAGGTGTATGTGGAACTGCTGAAGTTGGCGGGCGGCTCCGGCTAAAGAGTCAGGCCGGCTAAACTCCTGTCTATGTCAGCACAACCGCTCCCCTACCGAATCGGCTACGGAGAAGACGCCCACCGCCTCGCTGCTGGAAGGCCTCTGATTCTCGGCGGCGTCGAAATTACTGGCGCTGAGCGCGGCCCAGTGGCCCACAGCGACGGCGACGCGGCCCTGCACACCCTCTCCGACGCCCTACTCTCCGGCCTCGCGCTGGGCGACATCGGCCAGTATTTTCCTGATACCGACCCAAAGTGGGCGGGCCTGAATTCGGCAGACATCTTGCGGCGCTGCCTTGAGTTGGTGCGCGAACGCGGCTACGCACCCGCCAACGCCGCCTTGGTCATTACCTTGGATACCCCCAAACTCGGCAGCAAACGCACTGAAATCGCTCAGCGAATCGCCAAGCTGCTGGGGCTCGATTCCAGCGAGGTGGGCGTGAGTTTCAAGACCTCCGAAGGCCTCGCGCCCGACCACATTCAGGCCCGCGCCACCATCCTTTTGGTTCGGCTATGACTGAAAATCCTCAGCTCCCGGTATCACTTTGCCATGTGGTGCTGTATTCACCCGAAAAAGCCGGCAATGTCGGCAACGTGGCCCGCACCTGCGCGGTGCTGGGGGCCGAGCTGCACCTGATCAGGCCCTACGGCTTCCACCTCCAAGACCGCGAGTTTGCCCGCGCCGTGATGGATTACCTGGAAGGCGTGACGCTGCACCAGCACGATTCCTGGACGGCCTTTCAAAATACCCTGAGCAGCGCGGCAAGGGTCTGGGCTTTTTCCACCCACGCCACTGACATTTACAGCGACGCCCAGTTTGTGCGGGGCGATTACTTGTTGTTCGGGCCGGAATCGCGCGGCTTGCCGGTGTGGCTGCGCGACGCCCTCCCCAAACTCAAATTGCCGCAGCCTGGTGGGGGCCGCAGCCTGAATTTGGCAGTGGCAGCGGGCGCGGCGGCCTTTGAAGTGCAGCGGCAAGTCGGCTGAGACGAACTCGACTTCAGCCCTCAAGCAAGATCAGTTTCAATCCGGCAAAATGACGACATGAAACAGCTTCCCCGCGCTTTTGCCCTGCTGGGCTGTGGCTTGGTTCTCCTGAGTGCTTGCACGCCGCCCTCGCCGCCCGTCGACAGCGTGTATACCCTCAGCGGCAAGGTGTTTGCGCCGGGAGCTGGTGGCGTCACGCCGCTCAGCGTTCAAGGGATGAACTGGAGTGCGCCGCACGTCGGCGGCCAAGTGCTGCTGACTGCCCAAAATCTCAGCGCCCAAAGCCTGAGTCCAGCCGCGCTTTCGGCGTTGTCGGGTGTGCGTACCCAGAGCTTGCCGAGCGCAGGCTTGACAGTTGCCTACACGCCCGCCGGACAAACGGACGCTGAATTTGCTGCCACGCTGGCGGCCAGCGGCCTCGCGGCGCAGCCCAATTACCGCTACCAAGCGCTGAGCGCACCCAACGACCCCGGCTATCCGATCAACGCGGGTATCAGCGTTGGTGGCGCACTGTATGACCAGGATTACCTGACCCGCATCAACGCCCAGGGCGGCTGGGACAAGCTCGAAGCCCTCGGCAAAACGCCCGTCGGCGCACTCACAGCGGTGCTGGATACCGGTGTAGACACCGCTCACGAAGACTTGGCGGGCCGCTTGCTGCCGGGCCGCGACTTTTGCTCGTCACTTGTGACCGACGCGCAGGGCAACACCAATTGCAGCGGCGAAGACAGCGACCCCAGCGACCTTACGCAGGGCAGCGAAGCCGGGCACGGCACTTCCAGCGCGGGCCTGATTGGAGCGGCCACCAACAACGGCAAAGGCATCGCGGCCCTGACCTGGAGCGGCAAAACCATCTTGCCAGTCAAGGTCTTTGGAGCCAGCGGCGCGAACTCAGGTGCAACGACAGCCAGCCTGACCGCCGGGGTTAAGTACGCTGTCGCGCAGGGAGCCAAAGTCATCAACATGAGCCTCGGTCTGGTGGGAGCCAGCACTGATCCGGCCCTTTCCAAAGCGGTTGCTGACGCTGCTGCTGCCGACGTGCTGCTCATTGCCGCCGCGGGCAATACGCCCAATCAGGGTCTGTACTACCCCGCCAGCGACCCCAACGTGATGGCCATCGGAGCACTCGCCAAAACCGACGCTCTGGCGTGTTACAGCGCCCGGCCCGCCGCAGGTCAGAAGGGGCTCGACCTGGTGGCTCCCGGCGGCAACGCGGGCAGCGGCACGCCCAACTGCTACCAGAGCAGTGAGTACGACATCTTGACGCTGGCCACCACCGCTCAGGGCCGCTACACCCTGCGGGCGGGCACCAGCGAAGCGGCCCCGCAAGTCAGCGGCGCGGCGGCGCTGCTCCGCGCCCTGCGGCCCGATCTGAAGGTCAAACAGATCAGGGGCATCCTGACCGCGACCGCCGAAACGGTAACCGGTGGCCGACTGCTCAATGTAGGCGCTGCTGTTCAAGCGGCGTCTGCCTACGGCGGCGGAATCGTCCCAGTGCCCTTCGTGCCCTACAGCCTCCGGGTAGACGCCTTCCTCGGCGACGCGCTGGCAGGCACCGCGACCACGACCGGCAAGGACGCGCCGCCTATTCAGAGTGTGACTTACCGGATCAAAAATCTGGTGGCCGGGACTTACACGCTGAAGGCCACTTTGACCGTCGACAATGTCATCAGCAGCGGCGAGGCCACCGTGACGATCAGCGGCGGCGACGCCGTTCGCAACATTCAGACCCGCTAAGCTTCAACAACCTCAGCCGCCCACCAACGCCGCCGCCAACGCTTGCAAGTTGGCGGGCCTGAACCCGTGGGTGATGACGGCAGGCAACCCCAGCGCCGCCACATGTTCGGGGTTCCAGAGGGCCAGATGGAGAGCGGGGCGGTTTTGCAGTTCTGCAGCCAGTTGCCTCAGCACGTTTGGCAAGGTCCAGCGCCCCGTCGTCGCCAGCAGCACCGGAGCGTTCGGAAAGCGGGAAAGTAAGCTGAGGGCAAAATGCGAGTCTTCATCGAGGAGAGCGACCCACAGGTGCGGAAAGACCGTTCGCAACGACCCCGCCAGCGCTTCACCGCTCAGCGAGTCGCCGTAAGGGCCGCCCACTTCTGCCGCACTCGGCACCAACAGCAGCACCGGCTGACTGGGATCGAGGCGCGGCGGCGTGCCGACCCACTCCAGCGCTTGCCGCGCCCAATTCGCCACGCTGCTTTCGTCGGTGCGGCGCTGCTCAGCTGTGTAAGGGCGGGGCTGGCCGGGAAAACGGAGGGCCGCCACCGAAAGTCTGGACACCGCCTGCGCCACCCGCTCCTGTGAAAGTTCGCCGCGTTCAAGTGCCCGCTCTATCGCCTGCGCGTGTTCGGTGTGGGTGGCAAGGTCGCCGTGACCGCAGTTGAGCACCGCGTCCGCTCCGGCGACCAGGGCCAAAGGAGCCGCCTGCCCGTGCGGATGGTGGTCGGTGATCGCCTGCATATCGCTGGCGTCAGTGACGATCACGCCGCCGTAGCCCCATTCTTCCCGCAGTAAACCGGTCAGCACTGGGCGCGACAGGGTGGCAGGCTCCAGAGCGTCGAGTGCCGGATAGACAATGTGGGCGGTCATGATGCTGCCCACGCCCGCCGCCACCGCCGCCTTGAAGGGCAGCCACTCGGTCTGCTCCAACTCAGAGCGAGACTTGTCGACGATTGGCAGACCCAAATGGCTGTCCACAGCGGTATCGCCGTGACCAGGAAAGTGTTTGACGGCGCTCATCACCCCCGCGCTTTCGCTGCCCAGTGCCCACGCCACGCCCAAGCGGGCCACCTCGCTCGGATCAGCGCCGAACGCCCGCTCGCCGATCACCGGATTAAGCGGGTTGATGTTGACGTCTAAGCTCGGCGCAAAGTTCCAGTTGATGCCGAGTTCGAGCAGGCCGCGTGCAGCGACGGCCCCCGCTTCAAACGCCGCCGCCTCGCTGCCGATAACGCCCAAGGCTTGCGGCGTCGGCGGCATTGGCACGTCCAAGCGCCGCAGCACTGCTCCGCCTTCCTGGTCGGTGGCGATCAGCGCGTCGTGGCCCAGCGCCTGACGAATATCGGCGACGAGCCTCGCGGTGCGCTGGAGCGACGAAAAGTTGCGGGCAAACAAGCACACGCCGCCGAAGCCGGAGCGCTCAAGAAAGCGGCCCTGCTCAGGGGTGAGATCGGGGCCGGGCAAATCGGTGATGAGGGTACGGGCCGAGAAGTGGGGCACAGTGGGGGTTCTCCTTGCGAGGGGCTTGTGAAAGGTGATTCATCATTTGTTGGAAGAGTTGGCTCCTCCCCCTACTTGACCGCGCCTTCCATCCCGCGCATAAACAGCTTCTGGGCCGCCAAAAAGACCAGCAGCACCGGCACCATCATAATCAGCGAACCGGCGGCGATGTTGAACGGGTCGTAGTTGAATTGCCCCTTGAGCCGCAGCACCGCCACGCTCAGCGGCGCTTTGTCGGGGGCTGAAGACAGCACCAGCATCGGCCAGAAGTAGGCGTTCCACGCGCCCACCAAGGTAAAAATGCCCAGCGCCGCCAGCGAAGGCTTGGTCAGCGGCAACATGATGCGGGTCAGGATGGTCAGCTCTTTGGCTCCGTCAATGCGGGCGGCCTCGATCAGCGCCTGCGGAATGCCCAAAAAGGCCTGACGCATCAGGAAAATGCCGAAGGCTCCGGCAATGGTGGGAAGCACCACGCCCAAGTGGGTGCCCAGCAGCCCCAACCTGTTGAGGGTCAGGATATTGACGATGAAGGTCGTTTCGCCGGGCAGCACCAGCGTGGCGATAATCACCGCGAAAATAATGTCGCGGCCCGGAAACTTGAAGCGGGCCAACGGATAAGCCGCCAACGCCGAGACCAGCAAAGTGCCGATCACGGTCAGGCCAGTAATCGAGACGCTGTTCCAGATGTATTTACCGAGGCTGAACTGGTTATAGACTTCCACGAAGTTGCGCAAGGTCACCGCTCTGGGAAAGAGGCTGGCCGGAAAATCATAGATGCTGCCGCCACCGTGCTTGTCGGTAACGGCAATCGCTAGCGTCCACAAAAAAGGAAACACCGCGAACAAGAGAACGGCGATCAAGACGGCGTAGCGCACCACCAAGCGGCCCCACTTGCGGTTTTTGCGGGGGGAAAACGTGGCGCGTGCGGGAGCGCCCTGCTGGACGAGACTCATTTGCCGCCTCCTGTGTCGTCGCGGAAGACCCGGAAATTGATAACCGAGAGCAGCAAGGCCACCGCCGCCACCACCAGACCCGCCGCACTGGCTAGGCCGTAATCGAAGTTAAAGCCCTGAAACGCTTTGGAGTAGACGTACATCAGCGCCGTGTAAGTGCTGTTGAGCGGCCCGCCGTTGGTCAACACCAGCACTTCTTCCAGCACCCGCAGGGCAGCAATGGTCGAGAGCAAGCTGCACAACAAGATGGTGGGCTTCATCAGCGGTACTGTGATGCTCCAAAAACGCTTCCAAGCGCCCGCGCCGTCCAGCACGGCAGCTTCTTCCAGTTCTTCAGGAATGCCTTGCAGACCCGCCAGATACAGCACCATGTAGTAGCCGAAGCCGCGCCAAAAGGTGACCAGCATCACGGCCCAGAAGGCGGTCAGCTCGTTGTTGAGCCAGCCGAAGGTGCTGTCTTTGGCAATCAGATGGGCGTTGGTCAAAATCCAGTTGAGGGTGCCGTCTTTGTTGTAAATCCAGTCCCACATCACGGCGGCCAGCGAAATGCTTGTAACCACCGGCACGTAGTAAGCCGCCCGGAAAAAAGCCATGCCGGGCAGGTTTTTATTGACCAGCACCGCCACCGCGAGCGAGGCGAGTTGCAGCACCGGAACGATAATCAGGTATTTGACGCTGTTGACCATCGACTTGAGAAACAGAGGGTCGGCAATCAAGGTGCGGAAGTTGTCCAGGCCGATCCACTTGGGCGGCAGGCCCTGTCCGAAGCGTGCCCCGCCGTATTCGGTGAAGCCGAGATAACTGCCGTAAGCCAGCGGGTAAAAGGTAAACAGCGCCAGCAAAATCAGGGCCGGAGCCAGAAAGGCGTAAGACATCAAGGTGTCGCGCAGTGAGTATTTGGATTTGGTGGGCGCTTTATGGCGTCGGGATACGGTCATCAAACCACCTCATTTCAATTGCCGAGAAAGCCCACCTGACCTAGGGGAGGCGGTGGGCTTTTCACCAAGTCGGCAGAGCTTATTTCTTCATGTTGGCGTTCCAGTACGTTACCGAGTCGTCCAGAGCCGCTTTGGGCGTTTTCTTGCCGAGCAGGGCCGCTTCGATGTTGTCACTGAAGTTCTTGTAGAGGTCGTCGCTGTTGCCAGGAGCCTTGAAGCCGGGGTTGATGTACTGGCCCGACGCGCCGACCAGGCTGGTCGCCTTGGCAATCGGATCGGTGCTGACCTTCTTGAAGTAAGCGTCATTTTTGGCGGCGGCGGTGGTCGGCACAATCGGCACGATCTTGGCAAAGGCGATCTGGTTGGCGTTGTTGGTAAAGAAGGCGGCGAGTTTGGCGGCCTCGGCGGGATGTTTGCTGGCGTTGGGAATCACCAGGCCCATGCTGGTGCCGGTCTGCACCTGGGCCTTGCCCAGCGGCGCAGTGGTCACGACTGTTTTGGCGTACAAGCTGGGGTTGGTGTCTTTGATGCGGTTGAGCGCCTGCGGCCCGCCCACGATCATGGCGACTTTGTTTTGGGCGTACAGCTCGGTGGCGAGTTGGAAGGCTTCTTTACGCAGCCCGTCTTCGGGGAAATAACCGCCCTTGAACAGATCGACGTATTTTTGCAGCAGAGCCACGTGCGCCGCGCTGTTGAACGCCGCTTTGCCGCTGGCGTCGTAAATCGGCAGGCCGTCCGAGAAAAAGTAGCCCAGGAACGACGCGCCGCCCGGATCTTTGAGTGCCGGAACCCAGGCGTAAGCGCCGGTTTTGTCTTTGATGGTCTTGACCATGCTGAGCAGCTCAGTCATGTTGCGCGGCGCTTTGACGCCCGCTTTGGTCATCAAATCGGGATTGTAGAGCAGCACGCCTTCGTTGAGCGAGCCGTACCAGGGGTAGCCGTAGACTTTGCCGCCGATGGTGAAGTTGGCCAGCGTCTGCGGGTAATACACCGACTTGAGGGTACTCATCGGCGTCAGGGTGTCCACCGGCTTGAGGAAGCTGTTTTGGGCGGCCTTGGAGGTTTCGTCGATGTTGAGGTTGACCACGTCGGGGGCGCTGCCCATGTTCACGCTGGAAATAAAGTCCTGCACCATGGTGTCCTGCTTGTCAAACCACTTGACCGTGATGTTGGGGTTGGCTTTTTCGAAGGCGGTGATGGTGTCTTTGATGTAGCCGTCGAATTTGGGGCTGAGATACCAGGTCCAGAACTGCACTTCGACAGGCGATTGGGCAGCGGCGGTGCCGAGGGCGAGGCTCAGGCCGAGGGTCAGCAAGCGGGCAGCGGTCTTGGTCTTGGTCTTCATGGTGTCTCCTTATGAACTGGCCCGAATGGGGCCGGAAAAAAACGGGGAAAGGTGAGGCGTCAGTTCAGTACTTTTTTTCCACCACCGATTCGGCGGTCACGCGCAGCATGGCGTGGGCTTCGGGGCGGCGGTCTAAGAGGGAGCGGTAAAGCATTTCCAGCACCAGCGCCTGCGAGGTCAGGGTGCCCAGCACGCTGTCGCTGAGCGGGTCTTCCTGGGTGGAGGTAAACAGCACCGCGCTGGCGTAGCGCGTAACCGGACTTCGGGCGCGGTGGGTGATCGCCAGCGTGAAATGACCCTGCGACTGCGCCAGCCTCAGGTGCTGCACGGTGTCGATGGTGCTGCCGGAACTGCTCAGGCCGATAACCACGCCGCCCCTGGGAAGGCTGCTGATGGCCACCGCTGCCAGGTGAGGATCGGTGTGGACCACCGCCGTGACGCCGATTCGCATTAAGCGGTGAGCGAAGTAAATCGCCAGCAGGCCGCTGTTGCCCTGTCCGGTGAGATCGACTCTGGGAGCGCGGGCGAGGCGCTCGGCCACCTGCTCCAGCACGGCAGGGTCAAGCAGTTGGGCGGTGTCGTCGAGGGTCTGGGCAGTCTGCCGGGCCAGGGCGGTGGCCTGTCCCCTGGGGCCGCCTTCCTGCGGCATGGCCTTGCTCTCACGGCCCAGCACGTCGGCGGCCAGCGCGATTTTGAAAGCGTGAAATCCGGCAAAGTCCAGTTTGCGGCACAGCCGGGTGATGGTCGCCTCGCCCACCCCCACATTGGTCGCCAGCTCGGTGATGGTCTGATGCACCACGTTCTCGGCGTCTTGCAGGACGTGGTCGGCCACCCGCCGCAAGCTGGGCGAAAGGTTGTCGGCCTGAAGCCGAATGCGGCCCAGTGCACCGCCAGAAACGAATGAACGGGAAACCAGCGCTTGCGTCAAGTGGGGCCTCCTGAATGTTGCCGATACAAGAAAGGCGAAACCGGACAAAGCCGACTGAAGCGGCTTCCTCGCGGTTATGAAGAGCTGAAAAGTAAAAATGAAGACTGTAAAAACATTCTGATGGTAAAAATTATTTTTGTCAAGCGGATATCTTCGGCTAAAAATTTCTGCCAGCTCCCACACTACTGAGCGTCAATTCAGTGGGCAGCGGCCCTTGGGCAGGGCGTATTTGTCGGCCAGCTTGGGATTGACGCTGTAGCCCAGATCAGCCAGCGCTCCCAGCGTGAGGGCGCTAATGGGGTTGACCCGGTCGGTCACGTCGCCCGCGCTGCCCGACAGAATTTCGGAGCACACCACTTCGCCCGCCCAGTGGCCCTGATCGGGGTCGAGCAAGATGCCCTTGCCCTTGCCGCCGAGCGCTTGATAAGCGGCCAAGGCGCGTGGAGCGGTGTAATACCACTTGCCGCTGCGCTTAGCAATCAAGTTTTTGTTGTCGCTCTCGCCGCTCAGTGACACCCGCTCATCCACCGTCCAGAGGGTGCCGACGCCGAGGGCGTGCAGCAGCTCGTGGATGATGGTGTCGCGCAGTTCCGGCTCGGCGAGGTCGCTCAGGCCGCGTGAATTGAGATCCACCGCACCGTAGATCGGTAAATAGGTCTTGTCGTGCAGCGAGCAAGGCGCGGAGTCACCGTACACGTCGTCGCCCAAATCCTTGACCGTGATGTAGGCGACGAAGTGGTTCAGCCGCTCCTTTATGGTGGGAAAACCTTTGTCGCAATCGTTGGCGGGCAGGTCGAGCATGACCGGCTGGTAATTGGAGGTGATGAGTCCGGCCACCCGGTTGGCAGCGGCCTGCAAGGTGGCTTGCTGGGTAGCGGTCAGCGCCTTGCCCCTAAGCCGGAGCTCGATCACGAAAGGAGCCCTGGCACGGCTCAGCAGCGGGGTGGGCCGTGCACGCCCGAGCGGCGGATGCTTGGTGGCGGGCCGCTGGACTGCGGCTTGCCGGACTGGGGTTTGCCGGACTGCGGATTGCTGGATTGGCCCGCTGACGGCCAAACTCAAAGACGCGCCCAGCACGCCAGCCAACATTGCCCCAGTGCTCAACTTCAGTCGCCAACGGTTGTTTGCCACGCGCTTTCTCCTTACCAAACTCAGTCTGGGCAGCTTAGCGCAGGCATATGAAGCGGCGCTCCTCTTCAGTGGCTGGCTCGACCGCCACGCTGCCAAACGCCGCCAGATTGAGTGTTTCTCCCAGTTCCGTCCTTTCTGAATGGTGGGCCGCCCAAATGGTGAGCTCCGTAGGGATTTACCCAAGCTCAGGTGACATCTGGACTGACCGAGCGTGCATATAACCTTTCAGACCTCGCGGACAGACAGACCCCCGCGCCGAACTTCTCCGCCCCCTCACGTTTCCAACACCCACGCTTCACAGCTTCTCTACTGCCGTGAACGGGAGGTTCTATGTCCGTTTTGCCCTCTGCTCCCATTCTGGTTGTCGGCGCTGGCCCGGCTGGACTCGCCGCCGCGCTCGGCCTGGCCCGCGCTGGGCGGGACGTACGGATCATCGACCACCACGCTCAGCGCAGCGCCCATTCCCGCGCCATCGGCATCAACAGCCGGACGCTGGGGCTGCTCGATTCGTTTGGGGTCAGCGCCGAGCTGGTGGCGGCGGGGCAGCGGGTCGGCGCGCTCAACGTGCATCTGGGTGAACGCCGCCTCAAACTGGATTACCGCAAGTTGCCGGTCAAGCACAACTTCTTGCTGACGCTGCACCAGAGCGAAACCGAGCGCTTGATGGAACAGGCCCTGAACGGGTACGGCGTGCAGGTGGAGCGCGGGCGCACCCTGACCCAGCTTGAAGTCGCCGGCGGGCAGGCCAGCGGGATTATCGGAGGCGCGGCGGGCGCAGAAATCTTCACCGCTCCCCACCTGATCGCTGCCGACGGCGTTCGCAGCTTCGTTCGGCAGACGCTGGGCATTCCCTTTGTCGGCCACACGTTGCCGGGCCAGTGGGCGCTGGCCGATGTGCGCCTGGACTGGGCGTACGGCCATGAGGAGGCCCAGGTCTTCACGCGGCGCGGCGGAGCGCTGCTGGCCTTTTGCTACGGCAACGGCCTGCATCACATCCTGGCGACCTCGCCTGAACTCCTCAGCGAGTTGCCAGAGGGCACGCGGGTGCTGGAGGTATTGGGCCAGTCCACCTTTGAAGTGCAGCACCGCGTGGCGGCCCAGCGTTCCAGCGGCCCGGTCATGCTGATCGGCGACGCCGCCCACGCGCAGTCACCCGTCGGCTCACGCGGCATGAATCACGGGATCGAGGACGGTCTGAGCGCGGCCCACAGCCTGATCACCCGCACCGAGGAGCGCTCAAGCCGTCAGCGTTGGGCACGCGGCCAGCACACCGTCAGGCTGACCGAACTGCAAACTCGCCTGCTCGCCACCACCTCGGCGGCGGCGCAGGCCGCGAGAAACTTCTGCCTGCCGCTGGCGCTGGGCCTGCCGAAGGTGGACACCTGGCTGCTGCACGAACTCAGTGGCCTCGGCCAGAACGCCGCGCCCGCACCGCGCCCCGCTTTCACGCCGCGCCTCGGCTGGCTGTGAGGGCAGCATACTGAACACCAATGGCTCAGCAACCCGCCCAAATCATCTTGCTCAACGGAGCGTCCAGTGCTGGAAAGTCCACACTCTGCCGACACCTGCAAGCCCAATTGCCGCAGCCGTTTTTATATTTCGCGCTCGATTTGCTGCTGTTTGGCGAGGGCGTCATCGCAAAGTGGCCCGGCGTGGAGGCTTTCGAGTGGTCGCGGCAGCGTCCCAAACTCTTTGACGGCTACCACCGCTCGCTGGCCGCCTTCGCTGCTGCGGGCAACCACCTGATCGCCGACTACGTGCTGGAAACAAAAGACACGTTGGACGATCTGGCGCGGCTGCTTGCCCCTTTCGACGTATTTTTTGTGGGCGTGCATTGCCCCTTGCCGGAGCTGGAGCGCCGCGAACGGGCACGGGGAGACCGCCGCATCGGTGACGCCCGCGAAGATTATGAGCGGGTACATACTTTCAGCGGTTACGACTTTGAAGTGGATTCGCTGGGAGCGCCGGAGGATAACGCGGCCAGGATTATGGCGGCCTGGCAACAACGAAAAAGCCCCAGCACGTTTGAGCAAATCCACGCTCGACGCTGAGGCAGTGGGAACGAAGTCTTACAGCAGGCTCAATCCGTCTTCGGCGTTGAGGTGGCTCAGGTGCGCGGGCATGGCGCGGGGGCGGTTCATCACGATCTGCTCGGCTTTGTAGCTGCTGCGGACCAGTGGCCCCGACACCACTTCCAGAAAGCCCAGCGACAGGCCGATCTCGCGGAATTCGTCGAACTCCTCGGGCGTCACGTAGCGCTCAACCACCAGATGATGCATGGTGGGGCGCAGGTACTGGCCGAACGTCACCACGTCCACGTCGGCGGCCCGCAGATCGCGCATGGTTTCGATCACTTCTTCACGGGTTTCACCGAGGCCCAGCATCACGCTGGTTTTGGTGATCACGTCGGGTCGGCTGGCCTTGGCGTGCTTGAGCACTTTCAGGGTCTGGTCGTAGCTGGCGCGAATGTCGCGGACCGGGTGGGTCAGGCGGCGCACCGTTTCGATGTTCTGGGCATACACGTCCACGCCGCTGTCCAGCACCAAGTCCACACAGGCAGTGTTGCCGCTGAAGTCGGGTGTCAGCGATTCCACGCGGGTTCCGGGGTTGACTTTTTTGATGGCCGTCACAGTTTTGGCAAAATGGTACGCGCCGCCGTCAGGCAAATCGTCGCGGTCAACCGAGGTCAGTACCACGTACTTGAGGCCCATCAGCCGCACGCTGTCGGCCACGCCCGCCGGTTCGTCGAGGTCAAGTTTGCCCATCGGATTGCCGGTGTCAACGGCGCAAAAGCGGCAGCCCCGCGTGCAGATATGGCCCATCAGCATGAAGGTGGCCGTGCCCCGGCTCCAGCACTCACCGATATTGGGGCACATGGCCTCCTCGCAGACGGTGTGCAAGCGGTGTTCCTTGACGATAGAGCGCACTTCTTTGAAGGTTTCGCCGGTCGGAATGCGGACTTTGAGCCACGCTGGTTTCTGATCGCGCACAGGGGTGCTGTCTTTGCGGTAGATGCCGTTTTTGATGAACTTGGGTTCTTGAGCCTTGTTTTCTCGGGTCATGCGGGGCCTCCAACGCTTGGAATTGTTTGGGTTTGAATGCTCTGAAACGGCAATACGGGCAGCGTCCAATCATAGTCTTTGAACGTTTGAGCAAACGCCTCAGCGACCGCTTGTTTGACGGCGCTCATACTGGGGGCTTGACCCATCTCGCGCAACTGATACTCGCGTTCTAAGCTGGTCATCTGGGTGTCGGTCAACCCGCACGGCACGATCAAGTCGAAGTGATCCAGGTTGGTGCTGATATTCAGGCCCACGCCGTGCAGCGCCACGTGCCGCTTGATCGCCACGCCGATGCTGGCGATTTTTTGGTGGCGCATCAGGCCGTTGACTTCGCGGTCAGGCACGTAGATGCCCGCGTAACCCGGATTGGGGCGGGTATCGTGCAGGTTCAGCGCCGCCAGAGCCAGCAAAGTCGCCTCTTCCAAGAGCCGCAAAAAATCGCGGACTTTACGGCCCACTGGAAAAATGGCGTAGATCACCAGTTGGCCCGGCCCGTGATAGGTCACGTCGCCGCCGCGCTCGATCTCGTGAACGCCGATGTCCTGCGCCGCCAGATACTCACGGGTCACGACGATGTTTTCACCGGCCTGGGCTTTGCGGCCCAGCGTCAGCACGGCGGGGTGCTCGGCCAGCAGCAAGGTGGGCCGCCCACCGGAAGCCACCCGCGCATGGTGCTGCTTTTGAATGTCCCACGCCGCTTGGTAATCAACCAAGCCGAGGTCGGTGACCTCAAAGGCGGGGGCAAGGAACGAACTGTTCATGTCCGTCAGTTTACGCCCGCGCTCAGGTGCATGCAGCATCAAACGGCACGGTTGAAGCGGAGATTGACCACTCGGAGCTGTCAATCCAGCAAGGCGTGATGCGGCGGTGCGGGAGTGGCGAACGATAAAACCTGCATTCACTCCCTGCTCAATCGGCTTCTTGCCTTCCTACAGCAAGCTCAGCGGGTTTTTGGGCACGTCCCACAAATAGGTGCCGAAATGCAGGTGCGGCCCGGTGGAGCGCCCAGTGTCGCCGCTGCGCCCGATGACCTGGCCGCGCACCACGCTGTCGCCCACGCGGGCCAGATTACGGCTGAGGTGGGCGTAACGGGTTTTCCAACCGTCACCGTGATCCACGATGATCGTCCAGCCCCAGCCACGGGCGAAGTCGGCCCGCGACTCGGTCACCCGGCCTCCCCGGGCAGCCCGCACCAATGTGCCTTCGGGAACCACGATGTCCACACCGTAGTGCATTTCCTGGTCGCCGTCGATGTTGCGCTCGCCGTAGCCGCTGCTGACCCAGCCTTGCACCGGCCAGTTCCAACTGCGGGAACCGGAAGCAGGAGCCAGCGGACGCAAGCTGGCGGTTTTGATGACGGCCTGGGGACTTGGGCCTCTGGCTTTGGCTGCCGCGACAACCACCCGGCGGGCCGGAATGTACAGCACTTTTCCGGCCAGGAGCGGCCTACCGGCGCTCAGGCCAGCGTTGGCCCGCACCAACTGAGACAAGCTGAGCCGGTAGCGGGCGGCGACGCTGCTCAGCGTTTCACCGCTCCTGACGCGGTGGCTGGTGGCCACTTTGTGGGCGTCAGGCAGGCGAATGCTTTTTCCGGCCTGCACCGCATTGAGATCACGGATTTGCGGATTGGCCGCCCGCAGTTGCCCCACGCTGAGGCCGGTGCGCTTGGCGATTAGGGTCAGGTTGTCGCCTGCCTGGACGGTATAGGTACCCGCTGCTTGTGCGTTCCAACACAACAGCAAGCTGGCACACACCAAACCCCATACGGGGTGACTTTTTTTGCGCGGTCTCGACACGGTTTCTCCCAACACAGACCCGTATTGTCGCTAAAATCGGCGGGTGTTTGGTGAATGTGATGCAGGCTGAGACCAATGACCGGAGAAGGCACCGCCCACCGCAGGACTTTGAGCGCTGGCGAGTGACGCTGAGCTGGCACGGCGCGGGCTTTGTCGGCTGGCAATCGCAGCCCAGCGCCCGCAGCGTGCAAGATACACTGTGGCAAGCGTTCGGGCCGCTGCTGGGCGCTCCCGAGGACGCTTTTCGCCCGGTGGCAGCGGGCCGCACCGACGCGGGCGTTCACGCCGAGGCGATGACGGCCCACCTTGATCTGCGGCTGGGGAGCTTAAAGCCTAAACCCGCCCAGCTCGCCCGCGCCCTGAATGCTCACCTGCCCGCCGACTTGGCCGTGACCGAGATATCGCCCGCACCGCCTCACTTCCACGCCCGCTTTACCTGCACCGAGCGCCGGTATGTCTACCGTGTGCTCAACACGCCGCAGCGCCGCCCACTCTGGGAAGGCCGGGCGCTGCACCATCCGGCGGAGCTCGATTTGGCCGCCGTGCGCCGGGCCGCCGCGCTGCTGATTGGTCAGCACGACTTTGCTGCGTTTGCCACCCAAGAAGAGCGCCAGACTGTGCGGGAGCTGCGCCGCTTGGACATGATCCAGCGGGGCGAGCTGCTTGAATTTGAAGTGGCGGGCGAGAGCTTTTTGCGCCATATGGTGCGCGGCCTCGTCGGCACGCTGCTCAAAGTCGGTGCAGGCCAACTCAGCGCCGAGCAGGTGCAGGCGGTGCTGGCCTCGCGCCAGCGTTCACGGGCCGCCGCCAATGTTCCGGCGCACGGCCTGTATTTCAGCGGAGCGGTATACGGGCCAGAAAGTTAAACCTCAGGGAACGAGCTCAGGCCCCTTCCAGTGGCGTTTGTTGAGCATGGCCATTCGCCTCGGATTGCTTATGACCCGAAGGGCGTAAACGAAAATCAGCAGAACCGGAACACTGCCTATCAGAATCGCCAGCCACCAGACCGGCGAGTAGAGCTCGATCAGCAGGGCCATGACACCGATGAGGGCCACTCCGTGAAAGAGCAAACTCAGTGCTCCCCACAGCAGTCGACGCCTCCGGAACAGGTAAGGAGCGTCTCGGTAATGCAGTTGGCGTGCTCCACTCCGCAGGAGCAGCGCAGCCAGAGCCAGCAGCAGGAGATCGGCGAGGATGGGGTGGAGCGGGGACATGCACTTTGTTTTAGCGCAAACCTGTTTTGCCAAACTTCTTCTTTTGTTACAGGCCCCTTCACCGAGTCAGGGGCCCCCAATATGCGGCCTGAGGACAACATGTCATCGTCAAATCGTCCAGCATGAAGCCCCGCGCTTTGGAATGCTCCACGATCACCCTTTTACGAGAGCAGGCCTCATTTTTTTGCCTGGCTTTGTCGCACCGTCTCCGCAGGCCCCACATTTGATCCGCGCTGCTCTGCTGGCCACTTCGCGCCGCTTCAAAAACGGAGCGAGGCCCGCCGGACACCAAACGAAAAACCCCGCCACGAGACGAGGTTTAGGCTTCCTGCTTGGTGCCGAGAACGGGACTTGAACCCGTATGCCGTGAAGCGTTCGATTTTAAGTCGAGTGCGTCTACCGATTCCGCCATCCCGGCCCACAAGCGGCCCGAAGTATAGCGCACGCACAGCGGCGCGGGAAGCGGCCTTGAGACGCCTTTTATTTTTCGCAGAAATGGTGAAGGCGCTGGGCTGTGTTTGCAGTCAGGAGCGCGTCAGGAAGCGGGTTTGGGGCGTTTCAGCACAGCAACTGGGGCTGCACACAATCTCCATTTGTTCTGCGCTCAGCCTGCAACGCAGCGTCGCATTCTTTGTTCAAGGACGGAGTAAAGCCGCCCAACGCAAGCCAGCCGAACAAACCCCTTACCCTCAATCATCCCTTCAAAGGAGAACCACCATGCCTAAGTCCATTTTGAGCGTCCTGACCCTGACCGCCGCCCTGAGCTTCGTGCCCGCCAGTACCGCTTTTGCTTCGACCATGCCCGCCCCCATCAGCGGCGCTTCCTACAGCCCGCTGTACACCGAGTCCGATTGGATGACCCTGACAGTGCCGGTTTCTGAACTCGGCGGCACCATTCCCAGCGACCTTGCCCTGAGTGCCAGCGGTTTGCCCGAAGGCACCAGCATCGCCCTGACTGGCGTTTCGCAAGACGGCAATTACGCGGTGCTGGCCGTCTCGGTGGCCCGCAGCGACCTCAGCGTGGCAGTCAACGCCGACAGCCTGGTGACCCTGACTTCCGGCGACAAGGTTCTGACCAGCTTCAATGTGCCGGTGGTGGGCGTCGCTTACAACAGCAGCTTCTGAACAACCGATCAATAAGCCAGCAGCCGGAAAGAGATTTTTCTTCCGGCTGCTTTTTGCTATGCTCCATTGCCAAGGTCAGTGCTCAGCCCGATCCCATTGCTCAGCTCAGCGCCCGCGCCGCCGCTGTTCGCGCCTCTCCAGCCACGCCACCACGCTGTAGAGGGCCACGCCCAGCAGCACCAGTAGGGCAATCGCCGCAAAGACTCTGGGCGTTTGGTACGACTGCCGCGCCTGATTGATGGCAAAGCCCAGCCCGCGCTGGTTGCTGGTAAATTCCCAGACCACCGCGCCGATCAGCGCCAGACTCAGCGACAAGCGCAGCCCGCCGAGCAGCACTGGCAGAGCCCCGGGAAGTTCGAGGTGCAGCAAGCGCTGAAGCGGCGTGGCCCGCAGGGTGCTGAAGAGTTCTTGGTAAGTGCGGTCGACTTCGCGCACGCCGACCAGAGTCGACACCAGCACTGGATAGAAAGCGGTCAGGGCGCTCACCAGAATGCCCGGCAAAATCCCGAAGCCCAGCCACAGCAGCAGCACCGGAGCCAGCACCACCGTCGGGGTGCTCTGGCTGGCGATCAGCAGCGGGCTCAAAAAGCGCTCCAGCCACCGGAGACGCGCCATCGGGTAGCCGATCAGCACGCCGAAAGCGCTGCCCAGCAGTGCTCCCAGCAAGGCCACTGCGGCGGTGTAGCCGAGTTGCGAGAGCAGATCGGCGCGGTTTTGCCAGAACACCTGCCAGACCCTCAGCGGGGTGGGCAGCAGGTAATCGGCGTCGATTCGCACCGCCAGCGCTTGCCAGATCAGCAGGCCCAGCGCCAGCGCCAAGACCGGCAACCATTCGGATTTGCTGCGCTCTGCTGGCGGCGGCGACCAGTTGTGGGTGCTGTCCCCGCTGCCGAGGAGTGAGCGCAACTGCGCTTCGGTACCCTCAGTGTAAGCGCTCAGCCGCCCCTGACCGCGCGTTTCGAGCAGCGCCACGATTTTGCCGCCGCGCAGCACCGCCACCCTATCGGCCAGCAGCACCGCTTCACGAATCGAGTGCGTGACCATCAAGGTGGTCTGGCCAGTTTTTTCGTGCAGATGGCGCAGCTCGTCGTTGAAGCGCTCGCGCACCAGAGCGTCGAGAGCGGCGAACGGCTCGTCGAGCAGCAAAATGTCGCCCGACTGCGCCAGAGCGCGGGCCAGCCCCACCCGCGCCCGCATGCCGCCGGAGAGCTGGGCTGGCAGGTAATCGCCGTAAGCCGCCATGCCCACCAACTTCAGCGCCTCGCCGGGGGTCAGCACCCCACCCGAGCCGAGTTCACACGGCAGCGAGACGTTTCTGAGGGCCGAGCGCCACGGCAACAAGCGGTCGTCTTGAAAGACGTAGGCGGGCCGCCCGCGCACCGCCACTTCTCCCGAATCGGCGCGGAGCAGCCCTGAGACGATTCTCAGCAGCGTGCTTTTGCCGCCGCCCGAAGGCCCGATGATTGCCAAGAACTCGCCGCGCCGCACCTCCAGATTGACGCCGCTGAGCACCTCGCGCCCGCCGAGGCGCAAGCTCACATCCTGAAGTTCGATGGCCGCCGTGCCGGAGACGCTGCCCCTGACATCAACTTGCGGCAGCTCAGCGGGTGGATGAGGGGCTGCTGGCTCAGGTAACGGTTGATTGGGCAGCGGTTGGTCAGACAGCGGGGTCATGAAAGCCTGCGGGTTTCAGCGCTGGGCTGGGCGGTTGAGTCAGGTTGTGCGATTGGATCAGACTGGATGCGGGCAGGCGCGGGGCGGCCCAAAGTGTTGACCAACAGCACCCCGATAAGCGCCACCGCGCCGCCGATCAGCGAAATTCCTCCCGGCACCTCGCCCAGCCACAGCCAAGCGATCAGGGTGGCCAGCACCGGACTGACAAATAAGAAACTGGTGGTGGCGCTGGCACTCACCCGCGAAAGCGCAAATGTCCATGTCAGGTACGCCAGCGCCGAGGGAAAAATCCCCAAATAAATGACCGCCAAGTGAGCGCTCAGCGGCGCGGCCCGCCACTCGCCCGCGAAGCCCGGCAGGAAAATCAGCATCGGCAGCGTGCCCAGCAGCAAACTCCAAACCGTGAAATTTAGCGGCTTCATGCGCCCGAGAATGGGCCGCTGGAACACGAAGTAAATGCTGGTAAACAGCGCGGCCAGCAAAATCAAAATCGCGCCGCCGGTAAACGACACGCCCTGCCCGCCGCCCAAGACGATCAGCAGCACGCCCGCCAAGCTGATGAAGGTGCCGAGCCAGCCGAGCAGAGTCAGCTTTTCTGCGGCAAAGCGGGTAGCGATCAGCGCCGTGATGACTGGCCCCGCCGCGATAATGAGGCTGGCGGTTCCGGCGGGCACGCTCTGTTCGCCGTAATTGAGCAGCGCGTGATACAGCGTGATGCCGCAAAATGACAGCCCAAAAATTCGTAGCGCGTCGGCGCGGCTGGGCAGCGGGATTCGGGTAATGAGTGCGTAGACGAGCAGCACGGCTGAGGCCACCAGAAAGCGGTAGAGCGTCAGGTGGCCCGGCGAGAAGACCTGTAAACCCGCCCGAATGCCCGCGAACGCCGAAGCCCAAAACAAAATAGTGATGCAGATGGCCCCCAGACTCAGGGCGTCGAGGCGGGAGGACGGCGCGGGAACAGGCGGTGAAACGGGCGTCATGGCCGCAGCTTAGCAGGCAGGCTGGGGAGCGATTGAAGCGGAATTCGGGTCAGAGGGAGTGGTTGGTGGGAAGTAGGAAGTGGTCAGTGGAAACAGCGCCAAAAGCTGTTCAACCACTGACCACTCCCCTATCTCCGCTCCCCAGTCCTTCAGTCACGCATCTGCGTTTCGCGCTGGCCGGTGATCCAGTAATTCAGGCGCTCGGCCACGTTTTCCATGTGGTCGCCGATGCGCTCCAAGCTGCGGCCCACACGCATCAGGGTCAAGCTCTTGGAGATGTTGCGCGGGTCTTCGAGCATGTAGGTGACGAGTTCACGCTGGGTCTGCTCGTAGAGGTCGTCGACTTCATCGTCCATCTGCAAGGTTTCGTTGGCCTTCTTCACGTCTCGCTCGGTGATGGCCGTGCGCAGATGCACGCTCATTTCTTGCAGGCGCTCCAGCATCCGGCCCAAGTTGACGTAGCGCTTGAGGGGCGCGGCCTGCGCCAGTTCCGCGCTGTCGGCGGCCACGTGAACGGCGTAGTCGCCCATCCGCTCGATATCCGATAAGCTCTTGAGGACAAGCGCCACCAAGCGCAGATCGCGGGCGACCGGCTGGTGCAGGGCGATAATCCGCAGGCACTCGGCTTCGATCTGGGTTTCCAGCGCGTCGACTTCGCGGTCAATCGAGCGAATTTCGGGAAGGCGTTTGACATTTTGGTGCAGCAGCACGTCAGCGGCAATCGGCAGCATCCGCTCTACCGTACTGAGCATTTCGAGGGCGTCACGCAGCACTTTTTGCAAATCTTGTTCCAACACTTCACGCATACCGGCTCCTTAGAGACCCTACTTTAATCCCCTTGACCGTAAGAGGCGGATGTCAGGGCTTTGTCTGCTTGCGGCTCGGGCGTTACTCCCGCTCATACGGATTCCGGCCATTCTGTTCTCTTTCGGAAAAGTACCGAAAGCCAACTCCATTCTGGAATCCGTATTTTTTCCTACTCCCTCCAGTCGGGTCAACAGTTATTTCATAACTGATTGACCGGAATTCTTATCAGACCAAGCCCGCCACGCCCGGCAAGGTGAACACGAAGGCGTTGCGCCCTTCCCGGCGCTCGGCCCAGGCCTGACCGCCCCAGCCCTGCACGATGCTGCGGACGATATAAAGCCCCATGCCGCTGCCGAGGCCCGGCGCGTGATCGCCGCGTGTATGGGCCTGAAACAGATGCTCGGTGCTGCTGAGCGCCTCACCTTCGTCGCTGACCGAGACTTCCACCCAGCTTCCCCGCGCCGCCGCCCGCACCTCGATGGCCGCGCCGCGCGGCCCGTACTTGAGGGCATTTTCGGTGAGGTTGAGCAGAATTTGCAGCAGCTTGTCGGGGTCGGCCCGCACCAGATGGTCATCGCCGAAGCTGAGTTGGGCCGCGTGGGCGCTGAGTTCGGGGAGCAGCAGCCGCTCGGCCCGCAAAAAGACCTCGCTGAGCGGCACGGTGCGGGCGCGGGTCGGCCTGAAACCCACCGCCAAGTCTTCGACCAAGCGGGCAAGGCGCTCGACTTCTTGCAGGCCCTGTTTGACAAAGCTCTGCTGCATCTCGGTGGGCATGGCGTATTCCAGCGCTTCCAACACCCCGCGCAGGCCGGTTACGGGGGTGCGGAACTCGTGCGACAAGATGGCGGTGGCTTCGCGCAACTCGGCTTCGCGGCGGCGGTGGTCGGTGACGTCTTCGACAATCAATGCACCCGGCACCGCCACGCAGCGCAGGGTGCGGCCCGCTACGTCGAGTTCGAGTTCGCCGCCGCGCTCGGCCAGCGCTTCGAGGGTGTGGCGGCGCAGCACTTCGAGCAGCGTGCGCCCCGCCGCTTTCTGGTTACTGACCCCCCACAGCCGGGCGGCGGCGGCGTTCAGGTGGGTGATTCGGCCTTCCTCGAAGCGCACCACCGCCTGCGGCAAGGCGTCCTGCCAGGCATCAGACTCAGGAAGGGCGTCCGGCGAGCGCCCGGCGCTCAGGGCGTCCATGTCCGCATCCGGTAGCCCTTGCCGCGCACCGTTTCCAGAAACCTGGGGCTGGCCGGATCGTCGCCGAGGTGGGCACGCAACTGGGTGATGTGCTGATCCACCGTGCGCTCACCACCCAAAAAGTCCGCGCCCCAGACCCTATCGAGCAGTTCGGTGCGCGAGTAGACCCGCCCAGCGTTGAGCGCCAAAAAAGTCAGCAGATCGAACTCGCGGCGGGTCAGGTTGAGTGCCGCGCCGTCTTTCTTGGCTTCGGCGGCGGGCACGTCGATGCTGAGCGGCCCCAGCGCGATGACCTGCGGCATTTCGGCTTGGGTGCGCCGCAGCAGCGCCCGCACCCGCGCCACCAGCTCGGCGGCCGAGAACGGCTTGGTGAGGTAATCGTCGGCTCCCGTTTCTAAGCCCTCGACCCGCTCGGCCTCGGCGGCGCGGGCGGTGAGCATCAGCACCGGCAGCTTTTTGAGTTCCTGATCCGCCCGCAGCCGCCGCAAAAAACTCAGGCCGCTCTCACCGGGCAACATCCAGTCGAGCACCAGGGCGTCGGCGGCAGTAAGGCTAGGCAGGGCGTCTTCCACGGTGCCAAACGCCGATACCCGCAGTCCGGCCCGCTCCAAGTGAAATTTCAGCACGCCCTGAACGGTGCTCTCGTCTTCAATGACCACCACATGGCTCACGCCCTTTATTCTGGCAGCTTAGGTCAGGGGGCTGTCAGCTTGGGCTTGGCGGTGGGCAAATTCCACGATTTGCCGGGCGGATTCTGCGGGTTGAAAGGCGGAAGTATACAGCACCAGCGCGTCAGGCGGCGGGGGAAGGAGGTCGGCTGAGGAGAGCGTAGCGCGGAGCATCGCCACATCGCGCATCTTCGCTCGTTCCAACCGTTCAGGGAGGGTCATCCGGCGTTCCAGTTCGCTCAGGTTGCACTCCAGCCAGACAGGAACATAGATGGCTGATCTCACCGCCACCAAGTCACGCCTGGCCTGAATGGCCGCTGGCCCTGACGGACGAGTCGTCAGATAGCTCGTGAAAATATGGCTTACGTCCGGGGGCGCGAGGCAGGCCGCTTCCAGCCCCAGCTTGCGAACTTGCGCCGCCAGCGCGTGAATCTCATCGGGAATGGGCCGCAGTCCGTCTGCGCCGTAAGGCCTAAACACCGCGTCATTGAACAGGTGATTGTCGAGGAGAACCGCGCCGGTCAGTTCAGCCAGCACCAAGCCGATGGTTCGCTTGCCACTCCCCGGTGGGCCGACCAAATGGAAGACAAGTGGCCTCACCTTTCTTTTCCCACACCCGATCTCAAAGCAAAAACGGATTGCTGGCTTTCTCGGCCCCGATGCTGCTGCTGCCGCCGTGACCCGGGTAAATGGCAGTGCCCTCCGGCAAGCTGAGCAGCTCTGCTTTGATGCCCTGCATCAGTTGGGGGTGGCTGCCGCCCGGCAAATCGGTGCGCCCGATGCCGCCCTGAAACAGCGTGTCGCCCACGATGGCCAGCCCCTCGCCCAGCAGCACCACATGCCCCGGCGCGTGGCCCGGCAGCTCGCGGGCAATCAGTTCGAGTTTGCCCGCCTTAAAGACCTGCCCCTGCTCCATAAAGTGTTCGGGGTCGGCGGGCTGCACGAACGGCAGATTCCAGCGCTCGGCGCTCTGCGCTCCGGCGCGGTAAATCGGCAGATCGGCCTCGTGCAGCCACACCGGCACATTCAGCGCTTCCCTGAGCGGCTGCACCGCCCCGATGTGGTCGAAATGCGCGTGGGTCAGCAAAATGGCCCGCACCTTGACGCCGTGACGCATCACCCACGCCAAAATTTTGCTGGCCTCATCGCCCGGATCGATCAAAAAGCCCTCGGCGCTGGCCGCGTCCCACACCAGAACGGCGTTTTCCTGGAGGGGGCCGGTGGGTAAGCTGGCGACCCGGAACTGGCCGTGCTGAGCGGGAAGGGGGCCGTTGTTGCTGCTGCTGGTCATACTTCACAGTCTAAGCGGCCCGAATGAAGAAAAGTGCTGAGATCCCCTGCCCTCAACCCCATTACTCGGTGGCACACTGGGGGGATGGAAGAACGTGAACTCAATTTTGCCAAAGAAATCTTGCAGGGCAGAAGCGCCAGCGCCGTCAGCGACGACGAAGTGCTGGCCGGGGCCGAGAGATTGCTGTCGGGCTGGATGGCGGGCGATCTCAAGATGGAGCGCCCCAAACTGTATGACCACTACGCCCTGCTGCTGGCGGCGCTACTGCGCAAAGTAGCCTCACTCGAAGAACGGGTCAAAGCACTGGAAGAGCGGTAGCATCCAGCTCATAACCGAAAAAACCCCGCACGCAGCGGGGCATTTTACTTTTGTGGCGGGCCCTGCAGGACTTGAACCTACGACCCTCGGTTTTGGAGACCGATGCTCTACCAACTGAGCTAAGAACCCCCGCCTGTACTTCTCGGTCGCCACCAGCGAACTTCGGAAGCCTAGACAGTTTAACACCGCTGCCCCGGCGGTGCAAGCTAGGCCGATCAGCTTAAAGAACTGGCGTGCTGTGCTGGGGTGTTCCTGCCTGAGTAGCAGGCCGAAACTGTGCCCCGAGATGCGCTAGACTCTTTTGCAAGTGGGCCGCTGCCCTGATTTATTTTTGTACCCCTCACACAACACTGCGGCCAGATGAACGTCCCGCGTTCACCGTGTTGACCATATGGCACACCCCCTTCGCCGCAGGGCTGGCGAAATTTTGCCGCTTTCACATAAACCGAACAATTCACCGCCGCAGGGCGGGTTTCTGTTCGTGAGGTTCAAATGACTGTTTTAGACGCGCCCCGCCCCACCAATGATGCCGCTGCACCCAGCACCGCCGTTTCCTTCACCTTTCAGGAGATGCAGCTGCCCGCGCCGCTGCGCGAGGCCATTGACGCACTGAAGTACACCGTCCCCACCGAGATTCAGGGCTTGGCTCTGCCGCCCGCCCGCATGGGCAAGGACGTGCTGGGCACCGCCGCGACGGGTTCCGGCAAGACCGTGGCCTTTTTGCTGCCGGTGATCGAGCGCCTGCTGACCCAGCGGGCACGCGGCACCCGCGCTCTAGTGCTGGCTCCCACCCGCGAACTGGCCGCGCAAATCGAAGAAGTCGCCCGCGTCCTGATCGCCAACACCCACCTCAAGGTCGTCAGCATTTTCGGCGGCGTGTCGCAGGGGCCCCAGCAAAAAGCGCTGCGGGCCGGCACCGACATCGTGATCGCCACGCCGGGCCGCCTGCTCGACCACATCGGGCAGGGCAATATCAATTTCAGCGCCCTCGAAGTGCTGGTGCTCGACGAAGCTGACAGAATGCTCGACCTGGGCTTCTTGCCTGACATCCGCCGGGTGCTGCGCGTGTTGCCCGACAAGCGTCAGACCTTGCTGTTCTCGGCCACCATGCCCGACAGCATCCTCAAGTTGGCCGGCGAGTTTCAGCACAACCCGGTGCGTGTGGGCGTCAAGCACCAGGGCCGCACCAACGACAAGATCGCCGAGGCGCTGTTTCCGGTTCACGGCGAACTCAAGTCCAAGCTGCTGATTGGCCTGCTGGCCGACGCCGAGGTCAACATGGACAGCGTGCTGGTGTTTACCCGCACCAAGCACCGCGCCAACCGCCTGGCCGAGCAACTGGTCAACGCCGGAATCAGCGCCGAGCGCATTCACGGCAACCGCTCGCAAAATGCCCGCACCGAAGCGCTCTCGGGCTTCAAGAGCGGCAAATACCGGGTGCTGGTCGCTACCGACATCGCCGCACGCGGCATCGACATCGATTCGCTGGGCCACGTAGTGAACTTCGACGTGCCAGTGGCCGCCGAGGACTACGTCCACCGGGCTGGCCGCACCGCCCGCGCCGGCAAGAGCGGCACCGCCTTTACCCTGGTCAGCCCACAGGAAGAAGACGAGATCCGCAGCATCGAGCGCTTCACCAAGCGCACCCTGACCCGCCGTAACCTGGAAGGCTTTGATTACCACGCCAAAGTCGAAGGCAAGTTGGAGCAGCCCCGCCCCGCTCAAGGTGGACGCGGCAGGAGCCAGCAAGGCGGTCAAAGGAGCGGCGGTGGGCAGACACAGGCCCGCAGCGGCGGCGCAGGAAGCCAGGGCGGTCAAAGCGGGCAGGGCGGCGGTGGCCAGCGCCAGAGCCGCCCTGCTGATAGCCGCAATGCCACACCCCGAAATGACGCGGGCAGAAGTGATATGGCCAGAAGCGACGTGGGTGGCGGGCGTGTGGGGCCACAACCGGCTCGCCGCCGCCGCTAAGCACCCTTCAGCTCAAAAAGTCCAGCTCTCCTTAACCGGATTGAGCTGGGTTTTTTTGGGCCGAGCGCCAGCGCCTCAGTGCGTGCAGGCGCTGCGAAGTTCCTCGCCTTTTGCCGCTGCCGCCTCACTTGACCAACGCCCCGCCCCGCTGGTATACTTTCCCCCGTTCTATGCTTCCCCGGCCAAGCACCAAGCGGGAAGAGGTGATGGGGCATCGTCCAACGGCAGGACACCACTCTTTGGAAGTGGTGATCATGGTTCGAATCCATGTGCCCCAACCAACGCACGCGCTGATACAAAACTCAGCGCGTGTTTTTTTGTTTCTCACACCCATCACGCTCTGCAAAGCTGATGCAAGCCTGAACCTTGGTAAAGGGTTTCTCCTCTCGCCCTCATGGGACGTCACCTTTTGCAGTTTAGGCTTCTTTTCAGGAGGCTCCAATGAAAAAACTACTCGTATTGCCCGCCGCTCTGCTGCTCAGCAGCGCTATGGCGGCACCCAAGATCAGCGCCCAGAGCATTATCGTCAACCCGGTTCAGCCTGACCTCAGCGTCTCGGTCTGGACGGACAAGAACCCCGACGGCACCCAAATCCCCAATTACAAAATCGACGAGAAGATCACCCTCAACGTCCGCTCCAGCCAGGACGCCTACGTTTACCTGTTTAACGTGGACGGCACCGGCAAGGTCGATCAGCTTCTCCCCAACCGCTACGCCAACGGCGCGAACTTCGTCAAGGCCAACGTCGTCAAGACCTTCCCCGCAGCGGGCGATCAGTTTACCTTTGACATCGCCGGCCCGGTGGGCCTGAACAAAGTGCTGGTGCTGGCCAGCAAAACCGAACTCAACCTCGGCGACCTCAGCAAGTTCTCCAGCCAGCAGGACTCGTTTGCCGACGTGAATGCCAAAGGCCAGCAGCAGCTCGCTCAGGCCCTGAGCATCGTGGTCAGCCCGATTCCTCAAAACAGCTGGGTCAGCGACACCGCGTTTTACAACGTCGCCTCGCAGCAGCAAAGCCAAACCGGCAACGTCTTTGTCGGCACCAACGTCTCCGGCGCGGTCGTTTACCTGAACGGTCAGCGTCTCGGTGACGCCAACCAGACTTTCAGCGCCATTCGTCCCGGCAACTACCCGCTGCGGATCACCGCCCCCGGCTACCGCGATTACAGCGCCACCATCACGGTACGCGCCAACGCCACCACCAACGTCAACGTGGAATTCAACACCGTCGTGACGCCCGCCCCGCCTGTGAGCAACACTGCGCCGGTCAATATCCGCAGCAGCGTCAACGGCGCACTGATCTTCGTGGACGGACGCCAAGTCGGCACCATTCAAAACGGCGGCCTCGACCTCAACTTGCCGCGCGGTGGACACGAAATCGTGCTGATCGCGCCGGGTTACAACACCTTCGTCAACAACTACAACGTGTCGCAGGGCGGCACCATCACCATCACCCCCAAGCGCTAAACCCCCGCTCTCACTAAAAAGCCCCAGCCAAGTGCTGGGGCTTTTGCTTATTGGTTTTGTTCGTTGCCTGTTTCAATACGAATTGTAACGCGCCCTCAACCTTCCCTTTTTCTGAGCCTCAAACCCCATTTCAGCAGCGCACGTCTTGGCCGAAGTAACTTTTGGACAGCGCGTCGTACTCACCGTTTTTGAGCAGCGTGGCCAGTGCGCCGTTGACGGCTTGGCGCAGCTCCGAATTGCCTTTTTGCACGGCCATGCCGATGCTCTCTCGCCACAACAGATCACCCATTTGCAAGTTGGCTTTGTTGTAGGTTCGGAGCGCTTTTAAGGCGGCGAATTTGTCGGTCACAGTGGCGCTGACCTGACCCGTGGCCACTGCCTGAATGGCGGCCTGCGACGAGCCGTAGACTTTGAGCTGCTTTTCAAACGGCAACTTTTGAATAAAGCCCATGTAGGTGCTGCCCGATTCGGCTCCCAGCAGTTGGCCTGCCATCGCCTTGCTGGTCAGGGGGCCGCCCGGCTGCGCCAGCGACACACCGCCAGTGCAGTAATGCGGCTGAGTAAAATCCACCAGTTTGGCGCGGGTCGAAGTGATGGCATGCGAAGCGATCACCAAGTCATAATCTTTAAAGTTTTTGAGCAGCGAATCAAAATCGCCTTTGACCCAGACCACTTTCAGCCTCAGTTGCTTGGCAATCATTTCGCCCAGGTCAACTTCAAATCCGGCGAATGTGTTGCCCTTCAAATAATTAAACGGCTCGAAATCGACGCTGGTGGCCAGCCGGAGCGTGCCGCTGCTGCGAATATCAGCGTATGAACGGGCCTGCGCCGCTTGACAGAGCAGCGGCACAATCAAGGCGAGAGCGGTAAGGGAACGTTTCAAGGAAAAAGCCTCCTCTTGCCCGCCTTCTTCACAGCATCCGGCGCGGCTCAGCGTGGCTTTAATGTAGAATGCCCGATCTCACTTTCGCCTTACAACTTCACCAAAAACCCGGTGGATTCATTGCATTTTACTTTTTGTAGTCAAAATGCAGCGGCTCATCAGATTGGAAACTGCTGAACTTCATTTTTGAGTTGCTCTAATCTTGCCTGCAACTCACCGCTGCGCTGCTCGGCCCGCGTGAGGCGGCTTTGCTCCTGCTGGGTAAACTGGGTAAACGGCAAGGTGGCGTCACTCAAGCGGGCGTCGGCGCGTTCCTGCTCGCGCTGGTACTCGCGCCGCACGATGCTGTCTAAACTCTCGCGCAGAGCGGCCAGGCGGGTGCGGAGTTGCCGCAGAGCCGCCAGCCGCTTTTGGGGCAGCACGAACAGCCCGAGGCTCCCAACGGTCAGGAAGGCCAGCACGCCGGTAAAGTCGGCCAGCGCTCCGCCGAGGGCCAGCGCCGTGACGGTGCCGATCGCCACTCCGCCCGCGCCGAAGCCGATCACGCCTTTCAGGGCGTCCTCGGCGTCCTGCGAGAGCTGGCGCATCAGGGCTTCCTGGGTGCCCTCGGCCAAGTGGCGCTGAGCGCTGCCAGAAATGCCCTCGACCAGCGCGGCGCGGTCATACGAAAAGCGGGGGCGGTTCAGATTTTGCCCTGTCTCGGACGGCTGCTCGACTTGGCGGCGCGTCAAGTCGGCCTGCACGTCTTCCCAAAAGTGCAGATTGCTTTCCACGAAGCGGTCGATCATGCTGCCGAACTGCTTTTCGATGGCTTCCGGCAAATCGGCCACCGCCTCTCGCTTAAAGGTGGCCTCCAGCTCGCGGGCGTTGACCAGCTGGCGCACGTTGCCGATTCGCAGGGCTTTGTCGATGAACTTGTCGGCCCGCACCTCAAATTCGCCCAACAAGCAGTTCATCCGGTTGAGCTGCCCGTCGAGTTCGGCCTGCATGCTGCCGTGATGACGCTCGCGCTGCTCCTCCAAGCGGGTCAGGGTGGACAGATCAATTTTGAGGGCGCGGCGGGCTTCGGCAGAGCGGACATTCTCCGCACCCAGCAGTTCGGCGGCCACCCCCAGCGGCGAAGCCAGCTTGAGGCGGGTGCGCTCGGTTTCGGATAAGCGCATCTTGAGCACCTCGCGCAGGGCAGCGAATCCGGCGTCG
Source organism: Deinococcus detaillensis (assembly GCF_007280555.1). Taxonomy (NCBI): domain Bacteria; kingdom Thermotogati; phylum Deinococcota; class Deinococci; order Deinococcales; family Deinococcaceae; genus Deinococcus; species Deinococcus detaillensis. The sequence continues at coordinate 55,314 of NZ_VKDB01000012.1, forward strand.
CCGCCGCGCTGCTCGGCTCTCGCTGAGACCAAAAAGGTCGGCGGCGTCAGGCCCAGCGTGGCCCGCGCTCCACTTTCCACAAAAGCGCGAACCTGCTCACGGGCCTCAGCAGTTTCAAGCAGATCGGCTTTGTTGACCACCATGATGACGCTGCGGCCCCAGCGCCTCACCAGTTCCAGAAATTGCCGCTCCGACTCGGTGAAAGGCCGGTCAGCGCTGGTCAGAAACAACACCAGATCGGCGCGGGGCAAGAAGCCTTCGGTGAGCGCCTGATGCTGGCGGATGATGGCGTTGGTGCCGGGGGTATCGACCAGCGCCACGCCTTCGAGCACGCTCAGCGGCACCCGCAGACGGCTGACGAACGGATCACTGGTGGCTTCCATCTGGCCTTCCAGTCCGTCCCTTTTCTCGCCGTGCAGCAGCACATAAATCCGGTCGGTGGTGGGCGTCACGCCTTCGGGCAGCACCTGATCGCCCAAGAGGGCATTGATGAAACTGCTCTTGCCCGCGTTGAACTCGCCCACCACCACCAGCAAAAAGGCTTCGTCGAGGTTGCGAACACTCTGGCGGGCCTGCTCGGTGGCGGCGCTCGGGGCACCTTGCAACTCTAAAAAGGCTTGCAGGTCGGCCAGCAAGGTGCGCTCCCGCGTCAGCAGGTCTTGAACTTGGGCGGTGACGAGGAGGGTCATACTGTTTAGTTTAAGCGCTGAGCGCTTTTTGCTAGCCTGCACCCATGAGCGACGACCAAATCCCCGCGCCTTACCACCGCGTTCCGGAACAAGAAGTGCTGGGCATTCAGTTCACCCTTGAAGACATGGACGAGATGCGCTTTGCCCGCGTGCTGCGCGACATCACGCAGGATCCGGCTTTTGCCGTGCCGCTGCAAGTCCGGGTTCTGGAGCCTCGCTCCGGCATAGACGGGCAGGTGACGCTGGCCTTTTTGCCCCAGGACCGCGAGAAAGCCAGTGCGGCGGTGCAGCGCCTCAAAACCATTTTGCTGCGCTACGGCGCACAGGTCGATCACATTCGGATGCCGGACAAGGAAGTTTAGAGCAGTCTGCTCAGCCTTGCCCCTGCATCCGCTGTAAGCCCACCTCAATCAGTTTTTCTCCGGCGGCGCTCACATCACCTGAAAGCTCAGCCGCGCCGGTAAATTTCATGCCCACCACCAGCAATTCTAGGGGGCCAATCGGCTGGGGTTCATCGCCGCCGGGCGGAAAAGGCCCGTGCTTGGGAAGATGAATGACGATGATGCCGTTGCCGCAGTAGTCGTCCACGAAACGCCGGATCATGTCGCTGCCGTAGGCCCGCAGACTGGCCCCGGCCTCCTTGGGCAAAGCGGCCGCCAGCATCTCCAAGTGATCCACCCGGTCAAGTATCACCTCGGCCAGCGCGGAGGCGGCGGCCCACCGCGGCGGGAGCGGCTGCGGATTGAGCGTCACAGCCCGCCAAGGCTCCGGTTGCAACCCCATCACGTGGAGTTTGTCCCGCGCCTGCCGGATGACTGGCCCCCAAGGGCCACGCGGCTCATTGGAGTCGTCGGGGTTGGGATAGCCAGTCAGCGCACCCACCAAAGAAAAGAGGGCCTGGCGGGAAATGTTGATGTTCTCAGAGCGTTGCTGCTGCATAAAGTCTCCTCTAATCGGCAAGAAGGGCGGCTGGAACCAAGGATTCCCGGACGCCCTGAACTTAGTCCAGCAGGCATCAAAAGCCCGTCAAACTTCTGTCAAAGACAGCTGACTGCTCTAGACTCCCCTTTATGGCCGTTTCCGTTGCAGGCACCCACGTCACCTTCACCCCGCCCACAGGCGCAACCGCGCTGCTGGGCGATTTCACCGACTGGCTCAAGCAGCCGCCGCTGCCGGTGGTGGGCGGCCAACCCATCACCCTGACGCTGCCGCGCGGCGCATGGGTGGAATACGCTTGGCTGGACGCGGCAGGCCAACCGTTTGCCGATCCCGACAATTCGCAAAAGTCGCTCAATCCGTGGTGGAATTACCCCCGCGCCGCCGAAGTGGGCGAGTACCCGCGCCACTGGCTGTGGCAAGGTGACGCGACCAACAACCCTGCCCAGCGCGGCGAAGCGCACCGGATGGCCTGGGAAGGCCGGGTCTTTTCGGGCAAGCGCCGGGGCTACGTCTACACCCCGCCGGGCTATGACGCGGCCCGCAGCTATCCGGTGTACTACATCCAAGACGGCGTGGCGTTTTACCGCACCGGCAAGCTGAGCGAACTGCTGGATAGAGCGCTGGTACGAGACTTGATTGATCCGGCCATCCTAGTTTTCGTGGAGCCGCTCGACCGCAACGCCGAGTATTACCTGAATGAGCGCTACTTCGACTTTTTGCAGAGCGAAGTGCTGGAGCAAGTCGAGCAGCGCTTTTCGGTCAGCCGCGAGGCCGCTGGGCGCGGGCTGTGGGGCGCGTCGCTGGGCGGCCTGATCAGCCTTTACACCGCCTGGCAGCACCCCGACGTGTTCAGCAAAGTCATCAGTCACAGCGGGGCCTTCATTGCCGCGCCAGATGGCAGGCAAGGCAGCACCATTGACACCACGTCGGCGGGCGAGTGGCTGCGCGAGCAACTCCAGCTCAGGCCGCCGACAGACCTCCAGCTCAGCCTCGATACCGGCACGCTGGAATGGCTGCTCTCGCCCAACCGCCGGATGGCCGCCGCGCTGCAAGACCTGAATATTCGCCATCAGTACCGCGAATACCCCAGCGGCCACAACTGGGTGACGTGGCAAAACGCTTTGCCGGAAGCGCTGCTGTATATGCAGGGCCGCTAGGTATACAAGGCCGCTAACTGCTCCTACCCGGCCCCTTTGCCAACCTTCTCAGAGGGCCGCCCCGTATAGTGGCGGTGTAGGGGTTCTGACTGTGCTACTCACCACATCTCTCAAAGACTTGCTGGACATCGTGCTGGTGGCGACGCTGTTTTATCAGGGGTACATGCTGCTCAGCGGCACCCGCGCCGTCAACGTGCTGCGCGGCGTGCTGGTCTTTGTGCTGGCGTGGGCCGTGTCCAATTTCTTGCAGCTCACGGCGCTCAACTCGCTCCTCGGGCGCATCGCTCCAGTGGGCCTGTTTGCGCTGGTGGTGGTGTTTCAGCCCGAGTTGCGGGCGGCTTTGGAGCAGATCGGGCGCACCCGCGTGCGCGACGTGGGAGCCAGCGGCGCGGCGCTGCAAGACATCTCGCGGGCGATGGAGCGGATGGCCGAGCGCAAAACCGGAGCGCTCATCGCTATCGAGCGCCGCACGCCGCTGGGCGAGTACGCCGCCACCGGGGTTAAGCTTGACGCCCAGATCAGCGCTCCCTTTATCGAGGCGCTGTTTGCCCGCAACGCCCCGCTGCACGACGGCGGCATGATCGTGCAGTCAGGCCGGGTGCTGGCCGCCGCCTGCCTCTTTCCCCTCCAGGCCAGCGACGGCATCTACCGGCGCTACGGTACCCGCCACCGCGCCGCGATTGGTCTATCGGAACTCACCGACGCGGTGGTGCTGGTGGTCAGCGAGGAGCGCGGCAGCATCCGGCTGGCGACTGGTGGGCGGCTGAGCGCTGATTTGACCGGCGCGGAACTGCGCGACCGCCTGCGCGAGTTGGTGTACGAATGAAATGGAGAACGCCGTGAGCCGCCCTGCCCTGAGTGTGAACCGGGTTTCCCACTTCGTGCGCTACTGGTGGCAGCGCCTGCTGCACAACTTGCCGCAGAAGTTTCTGGCGCTGCTGCTGGCCTTTGCGCTGTGGTTCGTGGCCACCGAAGACCGCCGCGCCAGCATTCAGCAAAATTTTAGTGTGGCCGTCGACGTGCGCGACACCACCGGGGGCAGCGAAAAACGGGCGGTCAGCGGCCTGAATCCGGCCAGCGTGATCGTGACCCTCAGCGGTAGCCGCCAGCGCCTCGCGGCCCTGAATGCCAGCGATATTCAGGCGTTCGTGGACATCACCGACTTGCCCGACGGCGAATTCAGCCGCACCGTGCGGGTGGTCGGCCCCGACGCCACCCGCAGCCTCAAGGTCGCGCCGACGGTGGCGCAGGGCCGCATCGACGCCGAGCTGAGCCGCACCCAGCCGGTGATCCTCAGTGTCACCGCGCCGCCCAGCGACAGCGTGCCGAGGTACGTTCTCGCGCCGCGCCAGGTCACGGTCAGCGGGCCGAGTCAGGTGGTCGGCACCGTCGAGCGGGTGATTACCGAGCCGGTGACGCTCTCGCAGGGCAACCAGACCGAGGCCCGTTTGTTGGCGCTGGACGCCAAAGGCAAAACGGTGGACGTGCGCCTGACACCTTCGAGCATCACGGTGGACCGGATCGACAGCGGCAATTTGCCGATTCGCAGCGTGCCGGTCAGGCTCAGCGGGGTGCCGAGCAATCTGAGCGTGCTTTCGTCCAACGTCGAGCCGTCCACCGTGCGGCTGATCGGCCCCGCCGAGACGCTGGCCCGCATCAGTAGCGTGACCGCCAGCGTCGTCTACCGACCCGGCACCTTCAGCGCACAGCCCAGCCTGGTGCTGCCTGACGGTGTCCGCGCCCTTGACCGGGTGACGGTGCAGCTCACGGTGGCGGCCAAATGACGGCGCAGCGGGCCGAGGCCCGTCCAGAACAGCCGCTGGCCGAGTTGATCGGTGTCTCCACCGGACGCGGGGTGCCGCCGCTGCAAAACGTGACGTTTAGCCTCAGACCCGGTGAGGCGTGGCTCATTTCCGGCCCGAACGGCGGCGGCAAAAGCACTTTTCTTAAGTTGCTGCGCGGCGAGTTGTCGCCCACGCAGGGCAAGCGCAGCTATTTTCTGGGCGGTCAGCCACGAACGTCGGCGGTGCGGGCCATGAAAGCGCTGGCCCTCGTTTCGCCGGAGCAAGAAGCCTTTTACCTGACCCGCGACTGGGTGCAGACGGTGGCCGACGTGCTGCTCTCCGGTTACAGCGGCGACACCCTCAGGCTGTGGGAGGCTTCCCCCGAAGCGGCGGCGCGGCTGGCCGAAGTCTCGGCGCAAGTCGGCTTACAAGCATTGCTGGAGCGCGATTTTAGAACACTCAGTCACGGTCAGCGCCGCCGCGCTCTGCTGGGCCGCGCCCTGATGCCGCGCCCCGCTGCCCTGCTGCTCGACGAATTCACCGACGGCCTGAGCGTCACGGCCCGCAGGGAACTGCGCGGCGTGCTGGAGAGCGTGGCGGCGCAGGGGGTGGCGGTGGTGCTGGTCACGCACCGCCCTGAAGAAGCGCCCCAGTTGGCCTGGAAACACGCCCACATCGCCGCCGGAAAACTGATTGTGGACGCGCCGCCGCCTGCCTTGCCCAGCCGACCCGCCGCCTTTGAATTGACTGCGCCCGCCCAAGAAAAGGGCCGTGTTCTGGTGCAACTCGAACAGGCTGAGGTCTACCGCAACGGCCACCACGCCCTCGGCCCCATCACTTGGACGTGGCGCGAAGGACAGCACTGGCTGGTGACCGGCGAAAACGGCTGCGGCAAAAGCACCCTGGCCCGTTTGGTGGCCGGAGAATTTCACCCGGCGCTCGGAGGCCGGGTCAGCCGACCTTTCCTGAGACGCGATCTGCTCAGCGAGCGCCAGCAGCACATCGGCCTGCTGGGAGCCGAACTCGCCATTCGCCAGCGCCGCGACTGGAGCGGCAGAGAAGTCATCGGCTCGGCTTTTGGCGGCACCGAGGGGTTTACCCACCCGCTGAGCGCCGAGCAGCAGGAGCAGGTCGAAGGATTGGCCGAGCGCCTCGGAGCCGCCGACCTGCTCAGCCGCTCCGCCGAAACGCTGTCGCAGGGCCAACTCCGGCGGCTGCTGCTGGGCCGGGCGCTGATTCACCGCCCCAAACTCCTGATCGTCGACGAGGGGCTGGACTTTCTGGACGTCGCCGCCCGAAAAGAGGTGCTGGCCCTGCTCGGCGAGATGATGGCGGGCGGCACCCACCTGCTGGTGATCGCCCACCGCGAGGAGGACGCCCCGGTAGGAATGACGCACCATTTGAAGTTGGAGGCAGGACGGGTGGTGGGGCTTTTGCCGAGTCCTTGAGACAAGCTTTATTTTTTGGCCCCGACATCCAAGCGAGTACAATCAGGCGTATTACTCACTGAGGTCACTCCTATGCTGCCCAGGTTATTTGCCCGTATCCTCGTTGGTTGTGCCGCCCTGAATCTGGGCTTCTCGCTGGCCGCGCCCGCCGCCGTTTATCCGTTCCGTCACAATCTGCCCCCCACCCTTGAGCCTCAGGCTGCCGGTCAACTGACGGTGCAGACACTGGCATCTGGGCGCACCGAATCGCTGCTGAGTCTCAGCGGCCTGACGCCCCAGACCGCTTACATGGCCCACTATCACGCGCTGGGCGCTCAACCCGGGGCCTCGGCGTGCGACTCTGACGGCCCGGTGACGTTGGGATTTCCCGCCTTCAAAGCTGACGCGCAGGGGCGGGCCAGCGTCAAGCTGAGCGCCGCGCCGAATGTGCTGGCCGGCAACGCGGGCGCGTATGTCAATGTCCACCTGGCGAGTGACCCGGCCAGCGTGCCGCTGTGCGCCGCCGTACTCAAGGTCGCCGTACTGAATGGCAAGGCCGCGCCCGTGAATGCAAAGGCCGCGCCCGCGCCGGTCAGCTTGCAAAAGATCAGCATCATCGACAATGCCTTTCGCCCGCCTACCCTCAGTATCAAGGTGGGCGACACCGTGACCTGGACGCACGACGGCCAGATTACCCACAACGTCAAATCCACCACCGCCGCCGGCCCTCAATCCGGAGACCTGCACCACGGCGATACCTACAGTTTTACCTTCAAACAGGCGGGCACGTATTTGTTTTACTGCTCGTACCATGAAGGCATGAGCGGGACCATCACTGTGACCAACCGCTAACAGCGGGCGTCAAATGCACCGAGATTCAGAGAAGACAAGGAGATTATGATGAAAGCAAGCAAAGTTATTTTGGGAATGGCGGCCATGTCGATGCTGGGATCGTGCGCCATGATGATGGCCAAGCCCACCACCTACACCTTCAAGCACAACGCAGTGGCAGCGGATCCGTCGGCGATGGGCACGGCGGCCGTCATGGCCGATAGCGCCGGCATGAGCAAAACCACCCTGACCCTCAGCGGCCTGACGCCCGGCAAAGCCTACATTGCCCACTACCACGCCTTCGGCCCGGATTCGAGCACTAATCCGTGTGCGTCTAACGGCCCCGTCAGCGTCGGGTTCCCCAACTTCACCGCTGACGCCGCCGGAAGCGCCACGGTGATGCTGAGCGCCGACATGACCAAGATCGCCGGTGACATGGGCGCTTACATCAACGTCCACTACGCCAGCGATCCCAGCGTCGTGCCGGTGTGCGCCGCGATCAAAATGACCAAGGGCTAAGCACCCGCCAAAGGTAAAGGTGGCCTCCCACAAGTTGGGGAGGCCACCTTTACCTTTGAGCTTAATTCAGCGGCGAATAATCTGCACGTCGAACTTGCCGCCGCGCACGCTGATGATCAGCTGGGCGCTGTCGTCGCCTTGAAAGCGGGCGTTGACGGTGTTGCCGCGCTCGTCACGGTTGACCAAGCGGTAGCCCTTGCTTTGCAGTTCGTTGGCGTACTGGATGTAGATCTGAGCGGTGGTCTGCTGGCTCTCGAACTGGGTGCGCCAGACGGGCTGGGTGTTCCAAGCCGGCAGCGTCACGACGGGCGAGTTGTAGACCGGAGCCGCGTTGCCGGTGGAGCCGTAGGCCACGTTGTAGTACGCCACGTCACTGATCCAGCTGTTCTGGGGAATCGGGTTCTGAACCGGGTTGACCACGATGCTCAGCGCCTGGGCGAGCTGCTGCTGGCCCTGCACGTTGCTCACGGCAAAGTTGCTCTGGCTGTCACTGAAGCTGGCAATCGAGGAGGTGTTGAGCGGGGTCAAGCTGGCCAGCGCCAAGACTTTGTTGAGGCCGTAGGGCGCGGCGATGTCGAAGGTGAACTGATCGCCGGCGGCCGGGAACGCCTTGACGGTGTTGGCCTTGACGAAGTTCGCGCCGCTGGCAAAGCGGTTGGGCAAAATCATGTCCACTTTGCCGTTGGGGTCAACGTTGAAGAGGTACACGTACGCGTCGCTGCTGACGCGGGTGTAGATGCGAATCTTGTCGTTGACCTTGTAGTTGGGCACCTTCGAGCCGGAGGTGTCGCGGTCCGTCCAGACCTGCACCGAGAGCGAGGCCGGAAGCGGGTTGACGATGATGCTCTGGGCACTGATCTTGGGCGCGGCGTGGGCGGGAGCGCTCAGGAGACCAAGCGAAAGGCCGAGGGTGACGGCGGAGATCAGGGTCTTTTTCATGTCCGCAGTGTGACGCGGGGCACTGACGCGAGCCTGACGCAGAGGGTCAAGGGAGGGGGGATAACTTCTCACGGCCTGGTCAGACAGCTCAGTCAGATGGCCCGGTCAGTTTGCTGGCCCGATACGTTGTGCTGATGCCATTGCCCAGCCGCGCAGGGGGGTAGCATGCAGGCAATGACCCGCCGCACGCCCGCCGATCCCCGTTTCAACGACCAGTCCAATACCCAAACCCTGGAGCGCACCCAAATTACCCGCCCGCGCCTGTACCGGGTGCTGCTGCTCAACGACGATTACACGCCGATGGAATTCGTGGTGATGGTGCTGGGCCGCTATTTCCGCAAGTCGGACAGCGACGCCGAGATGATCATGCTGGCCGTTCACCGCAAGGGGCAGGGCGTGGCCGGGGTGTATACCCGCGAAGTGGCCGAAACCAAAGTGGCGCAGGTCATAGAGCACGCCCGCAGCGAAGGCTATCCGCTGCGGGTGGTGGCCGAGCCGGAGCCGAGCGCGTAAAGCAGCTTCACTTTTCTTCTCTCCAAACTTTATTCACAGCGCCCCCGAGGACACCCCATGCTTGCCCAACCCTTCCGCAACACCCTCCAACGCGCCGCTGACCTCGCCGCTGAGCGCAGCCACGAATACGTCACGCTTGAGCACCTGCTGTATGCCCTGACCGACGACCCCGACGCCAGAAACGCGCTGAGCGCCAGCGGCACCGACTTGGAGCGTCTCAAAGCCGATTTGAATGAAGTGCTGGCGACTTTTGAGACTGTCGATGAAGCCCCCGAGCTGACGTTCACGGTGCAGGAAGTGGTGCAAGACGCCATCTTGCAGCGCCACGCCAGCGGCAAGGGCAATCAGGACGTGACCGGCGACCTAGTACTGGTGGAACTGATGGAGCAGCCCGACAGCTTCGCCCGCGCCGCGTTGGAAGCTCAGGGCGTGACCCGTCTGGCGCTCTTGGAGTACGTGAGTCACGGCGGCAACGGGGAGAAGGAAATCGCGGGGATAGACGGAATGGCCCCCGAAGCTGAGACGGTTCAAGACCCGCTGGCCGCTTACACCGCTGACCTGACCCAGCAGGCCGAGGACGGAGAGCTTGACCCGGTGATTGGCCGCGAGAACGAGCTGACGAGAATGCTGCACATTCTGGCCCGCCGCAGCAAAAACAATCCGGTGCTGGTGGGCGAGCCGGGCGTGGGCAAAACCGCGCTGGCCGAGGGGTTGGCACAGCATGTGGTGAGCGGCAAGGCTCCAGGCTTCCTCAAAGGGGCCCGCATCTACGCCTTGGACATGGGCGCACTGATCGCCGGAACCCGCTACCGGGGCGACTTCGAGCAGCGCCTCAAGGCCGTGCTGAGGGCGCTGGAAGGCCAGAATACCGTGCTGTTTATCGACGAACTCCACACGCTGGTCGGGGCCGGAGCCACCGAGGGCGGCAGCATGGACGCGGCCAACTTGCTCAAGCCCGCGCTGGCGCGTGGGAGCCTACGGGTGCTGGGCGCGACCACGCCGCAGGAGTTGCGCCACCTCGAAAAAGACCGTGCCTTGTGGCGGCGCTTCGGTGTGGTGGATGTGCCGGAGCCGAGCGAGGCCGACGCGCTAGACATTTTGCGGGGGCTGCAAAGCCGCTACGCCGAACACCACAAAGTCAGTTACAGCGACGCCGCACTAGACGCCGCCGTGAAGCTCTCGGCCCGCTATATCCGCGACCGCTTTTTGCCCGACAAGGCCATTGACGTGATCGACGAGGCGGGGGCAGCCCGCTCGGTGCGCGGCGAGGGCGGCGAGATCAGTGAGGCTGACATCGAGGCGACGGTGGCCCGCATCGCCCGTGTGCCGGTGGGACAAGTCAAGGCCGAGGAAGTGCAGTCATTGGCGACGTTGGAAACCGATCTGAGCGCTCGCGTCTACGGCCAAGACGCCGCCGTGAAAGCCATTGCCAGCGCCGTCAAGCTGGCCCGCGCTGGCCTGCGTGATCCGCGCAAACCGCAGGGAGCCTTTTTGTTCGCAGGACCAACCGGGGTGGGCAAAACCGAACTGGCCCGCGCCCTCGCTGAGCGGCTGGGCGTGGAACTGCTGCGGTTCGACATGAGCGAGTATCAGGAGGCGCATACGGTGGCACGACTCATCGGTGCGCCTCCCGGCTATGTGGGCTTTGATCAGGGCGGCCTGCTCACCGACGCGATTGCCAAGCAGCCGCACGCCGTGTTGCTGCTCGACGAAATTGAAAAGGCCCACCCCGACGTTTACAACCTGTTTTTGCAACTGCTCGATCACGGCACCCTGACCGACCACGCGGGCAAGAAGATCGACGGGCGCGGTTTGATGGTGCTGTTTACCACCAACGCCGGAGCCGCCGACGCCTCGCGGCCCGCGTTGGGGTTCGGGCGCACGGGCCGCGAGGGTGAGCTGATGGAAGCGGTCAAACGCAGCTTCGCGCCGGAGTTCCGCAACCGCCTCGACGCGGTGATTCCCTTTGCCGCGCTCTCAGAAACGGTGATGACGCAGGTGGTGGACAAGTTCCTGGCCGAGTTGGACGCCCAACTTGCGGAGCGCAGCGTCACCCTGAGCGTCACACCCGCCGCCCGCGCCCTGATCGCCAAGCTCGGCTACGACCCGGCAATGGGCGCTCGTCCGCTGGCCCGCGTGATTGAGGACAAGCTCAAGCGCCCGCTGGCTGACGAGCTGCTGTTCGGGCGCTTGAAGGGCGGCGGCGCGGTGACGGTGGGCGTCAAAGACGGAGAGCTGATTTTGCGGTAAAGGCGGCCCAAACTAACACCCGTTAGGTTATACTTCCTTCATCCACAGTTCAGCGGCGGGCACACTCACCTTGGCCGCGCTTACCCGCAAGGAGATTCATGAAACGCACCCTACTGTTTTCCCTGACCGCCCTTCTTTTGACCAGTGCCAGCGCCGAAATCCGCATCGGCGTGATTATCAGCGCCACCGGCCCCGCCGCCAGCTTGGGCATTCCCGAAAAGAACACGGTGGCCCTGCTGCCCAAGAAAATCGCCGGGCAAGACGTCACTTACATCATCCTCGACGACGCCTCCGACACCACCACCGCCGTTACCGATGTCCGCAAGCTGATTCAGGACAACAAAGTCGATTTGATTATCGGCACGACCACCACGCCCGCCAGCCTCGCCATGATCGACGTGGTGGCGCAGGCCAAAGTGCCGATGATCAGCCTCGCGGCCTCCGAGAGCATCATCAAGCCGGTGGACGACAAGCGCAGTTGGGTCTTTAAAACGCCGCAGACCGACGCGATCATGGCCGCCGCCATCGTGGATCACATGGCCAAAAACGGGGTCAAGACGGTGGGATACATCGGCTTCAACGACGCTTACGGCGAAGGCTGGTTTGCCGAACTCCAGAAAAACGCCGCTGCCAAGGGCATCAAAATTGTGGCCTCCGAGCGCTACAACCGCACCGACACCAGCGTCACGGCGCAGGCGCTCAAGGTATCGGCAGCCAAACCCGACGCCGTATTGATCGGCGCTTCGGGCGTGCCGGGCGTGCTGCCGCAAAAAGCGCTGCGTGACCGGGGCTTTACCGGCAAAATCTACCAAACGCACGGCGTCGCCAACCCTGACTTCCTGCGCGTGGGCGGCAAGGATGTGGAAGGCGCGATCTTGCCCGCCGGCCCGATTTTGGTGGCCGACCAACTCCCCGACACCAACCCCAACAAGAAAGTCGGCCTGAGCTACGTCAACCAGTACGAAGCGGTCTACGGCAAAGGCTCAGTCAGCACCTTCGGGGGGCATATGTACGACGCCGGCCTGATTTTGCAAAAGGCCATTCCCAAAGCGCTCAAAGCTGCCAAACCCGGCACGCCCGAGTTCCGCGAGGCGCTCCGCACCGCCATCGAAGGCACCCGCAACGTCATCGGGGCGCACGGCATCTTCAACATGTCGGCCACCGATCACCTCGGCCTCGACGCCCGCTCCCGCGTGATGGTCGTCGTGCAAGACGGCACTTGGAAACTGCTGAAGTAATTGGATGTCAAAAAAGAGGCGGCTTTCGGGCCGTCTTTTTTGAATTTTGGAGGGGGAAGGAAGGGCAACCGCTTCGCCCAACTCACCCCCTCTTTTTTTAGCTTTTGCCCCCTCTCTCTTTAGGGGGTGGTGAGCGCCAGCAAACTTGCCCTTCTTCCCCAAACTCACACTGGAGGCCACCCCCTTGGACTTAGCCCAGATCTTTGACCCCGCCATCTTCCCCGTTCTCGCTGCCGACGGCCTGACCAACGGCGCGGTCTACGCCCTGCTCAGCCTCGCACTGGTGCTGGTCTTCGCCGTCACGCGGGTCATCTTCGTGGCTCAGGGCGAGTTCGTTTCGTTCGGAGCGCTGACGCTGGCCAGCTTGCAACTCGGCAAGGTTCCCGGCACGCTGTGGCTGGTGCTGGCGCTGCTGGCGATCAGCGCGGTGGTGGAAGGCATTTCGCAAGTTCGGCAGGGCCAAGCGAGGCGGGCCGGACTGGTGCTGCTCTCTGCGGTTGCCATCGGTGCGGGCCTGTGGGCGCTGCTGACCTGGCTGGCACCGCTCAAGCTGGCGCTGCCGCTGCAAGTGCTGCTGACCCTGCTGCTGGTCGTGCCGCTGGGGCCGCTGAGCTACCGGCTGGCCTTCATGCCGCTGCGGGAAGCCAGCACGCTCGTTCTGCTGATCGCCGCCGTCAGCCTGCACTTGGTGCTCAGCGGGCTGGGATTGGCCTTTTTCGGGGCGGAAGGCTCGCGCACACCCGCCTTTGCCGAGGGCCAGGTCACGCTGGGACAGGTGCAGCTCAGCGCCCAGAGCCTCGTGACTATTTTGGTCAGCGCCGCGTTGATGCTGGCCCTGTATTTCTTCTTTGACCGCACCCTGGCAGGCAAAGCGCTCAGGGCCACCGCCGTCAACCGGCTGGGCGCGAGGCTCAGCGGGATCAGTCCGGTGCGGGCAGGCTACGTCAGCTTCACGCTGGCCGCCACCATCGGAGCGCTCAGCGGCCTGCTGATCGGCCCCTCCACCCCGCTGAGTTACGACAGCGGCTTTCTGATCGGCCTCAAGGGCTTCGTGGGGGCCATCGTCGGCGGCTTGGTGTCGTATCCGGTGGCGGCGCTCGGCGCACTGTTGGTGGGCCTGCTGGAGAGCTTCGCCTCGTTCAGCTTCAGCGCCTGGAAGGAAGTGATTGTGTTCGGGCTGATTTTGCCGGTGCTGCTGTGGCGCTCGCTCACCACCCGCCACGCTGAGGAAGAGGAATGAAGTTCGGCGCGAGAACTTGGCTGGCCTTAGCCTTCTTCGCAGTCATCGCCGTGCTGCCCTTCTTGCTGCCCACCTTTTACCTGACCCTGCTCGGCAACGTCGGCATCTACGCGCTGGTGGCGCTGGGGCTGGTGCTGCTGACCGGCGTGGCAGGCAGCACCAGCTTCGGGCAGGCGGCCTTCATGGGCGTCGGGGCGTACACCAGCGCCGTGCTGTGCCTCAGATTCGGCCTCTCGCCCTGGCTGACTCTATTCGCGGCGGTAACGGTTACAGGGGTGGTGGCGCTGATTCTGGGGGCCATCACGCTGCGGATGCAGGGCCACTTTCTGCCGCTGGCGACGATTGCCTGGGGCCTGAGCCTGTACTACACCTTCGGCAACGCGCCGTTCGCGGGCGGCTTTACCGGCCTGACCGGGGTGCCGCCGATCTCGCTGTTCGGCCTCGACCTCAACACCCCCAACCGCTTTTACTGGCTGGTCTGGGCGGTGCTGGCGCTGTGCGCCTGGGTCACGCAGAACCTGCTGCAAAGCCGCACCGGACGGGCCATGCGAGCGCTGAGGGGCGGCGTCACGGTGGCCGAGAGCTTCGGCGTCAACACCTACGCCCTGCGGGTGCAGACCTTCCTGCTCTCGGCGGTGCTGGCGGCGGTGGCGGGCTGGCTCTACGCGCACGGGCAGGGCTTTATCAACCCCACGCCGTTCGGGCTCTCGCAGGGCATCGAATTTCTGTTCATGGCCGTGGTGGGCGGTTCCGGCTCGGTGGGCGGAGCGATTCTGGGCGCGGGGCTGATTACTTTGCTGCGCGACCAGTTGCAAAACCTCCTGCCCAAACTGCTGGGCCAGTCCGGCGACTTCGTGACCCCCGTGTTCGGCATCCTGGTCATTTTGATGCTTCAGGTGGCCCGCGAGGGGCTGTGGCCGCTGCTGGAACGCATTCTTCCCAAGCCTTCTCAAACCCTGATGCCGGGAACCGAGCGCCTCCCCCTGCACGTCAAACCCGCTTCCGGTGAAGAACTGCTCAAGCTGGAAGGTGTCTCCAAGCACTTCGGCGGCCTCAAAGCCGTCAACGAGGTGTCGTTTAGCCTGCGTAGCGGCGAGATTCTGGGCCTGATCGGCCCCAACGGCGCAGGCAAATCCACCCTCTTCAACGTGATTTCCGGGGTACTGCCACCGACGTCCGGCAAAGTCACCCTGCACGGCAAAGACATCTCGCGCTTCGCCTCGCGCCAGATCGCCCGCTTGGGCATGGCCCGCACCTTTCAGCACGTCCGGCTGTTTCCGGAGATGACGCTGCTCGGCAACGCCATGATGGGCGGCTATACCCGCGCCCACGCCGGAATGACCCGCAGCCTCTTGCACTTGGAGCGCAGTGAGGAAGCGGCCCTGCAACACGCCGCCGCCGAGCAACTCGGGCGGGTGGGCCTCGGCAACGTGTTTGAACTGGCGGGCAATTTGCCGCTGGGCCAGCAGCGCATCCTCGAAATCGCTCGGGCGCTGGTGGCCGACCCGACGTTACTGCTGCTCGACGAACCGGCGGCGGGCCTGCGGGTGGGCGAAAAGCGTGAACTCTCGGCGCTGCTGCGCAAGTTGCAGGGTGAGGGCGTCACCATTTTGATCGTGGAGCATGACATGGATTTGGTGATGAACGTGGTTGACCGCTTGGTGGTCATGAATTACGGCGAGAAGCTGGCCGAGGGCACACCCAGAGAAATTCAGCAGCACCCCGCCGTGCGCGAGGCTTACTTGGGCGGCGCGGCGTGAGCCTCCTTTCTGTTCAAGATTTGCACGTCAATTATGGCCGGGTGGAAGCCCTTCACGGTGTTTCGTTGGATGTGGACGCGGGCCAGATCGTCAGCGTGATCGGCCCCAACGGTGCGGGCAAAACCACCCTGCTCTCGGCGTTGGCGGGCGTGCTGCCGTCTCGCGGCGAGGCGGCGTATCAGGGTGAGTCTCTGCGCGGGGTCAGCGTGGAAGAGCGGGTCAGCCGGGGGCTGGTGATGGTGCCGGAGAAGCGCGAACTGTTCGGCTCGATGACGGTGGCCGACAACCTGCTCCTCGGCTCGTTTTCCCGCCGCAACCGCAGCCACGTCAAGGCCGACCTCGACGGTGTGTACGTCCGCTTTCCGCGACTCTTGGAGCGCCGCAAGCAACTGGCCGGAACCTTATCGGGCGGCGAGCAGCAGATGCTGGCGATCGGGCGGGCGCTGATGACCTCACCCAAACTCTTGATGCTGGACGAGCCGTCTCTGGGCCTGGCCCCCATCATCGTGCGCGAGATTTTCAAGATCGTGGAGTCGCTGCGCGAGGGCGGCGTCACCGTACTGCTGGTCGAGCAAAATGCGCGGGCGGCTTTGGCGTGCAGCGATCACGGGTATGTTCTGGAAACGGGAGACGTGAAGCTCAGCGGCCCCGCCCAGCAACTCGCCGACGATCCGGCGGTGACGAGCGCGTATTTGGGAACGGCAGAAGCCTAGAGCATTCCACTCCCTCTGGTCGGTCACAAAAGAGCTTCTTTTGTGACGAATGCTCTAAGCACCACCACTTTTACAGCCTCACGGCATTCACCCACTCCCACTCACCACTTCCCCTCTCAGCACCTCGCCCAGCACCCGCCGCGCCTCAGCCGCCTTCACCGCGTCTGAGGCGCAGTGCTCTTCCAGCACAATCAGCGCCTTCCACAGCGCCCAGCCGCGTCCCCGCGCCCAAGTCGCCGCATCTGCCGCGAGGGCGTTCACGAAGGCTTGGCGACTCTCGCCCTCAAACAGCGTCCATGCAATCACCGTGTCACAGGCCGGATCACCCACGCCCGCGCAGCCGAAGTCGATGACGGCGCTGAGCTGGCCTCCGTCAATCAGCACATTGCCAGCGCTCACGTCGCCGTGAAACCAGACCGGCGGGCCGTGCCACGTGGCAGACACTGCCGCCTCCCACACCGCGAGGGCGGCGGCAGCGTCTATTTCAGCGCCCAAAATACCGATGGCGTGACGGGTCTCGGCGTCGTAGTTCGTCAGTGGGCCGCCCCGGTAAAAGCTGTGCGGCCCGAATCTTGGCCCGCTCTCGGCATCAAGGCTTTGCAGGACGTTCAGAAAATGGGCCATTTGCCAGGCCACACGCGCCAAATCGGAGATAGGCGCACTCACCGCGCTCTCCCCTTCCAGCCAGCCGTAGACCGACCAGGGCCAAGGATAGCCTTCAGCAGGAGCGCCCAATCCCAGCGGCGTCGGAATCGGCAGCGGCAAGAGTGGCGCAAGGAACGGCAGCCAGCGCTGCTCTTTGGCGACTTGCGGCGTGTACCCCTCGGCGCTGGGCAGTCTGACACTCATCCGCTCGCCCAGCCGGAAGGTTCGGTTGTCCCAGCCGCTCACCTCTACTGGCTTTACCGGCAAGCTGGCCCACTGCGGGAACTGACCAGCGATCAGACGGCTGACCAACTCGGCACTGATTTCAGGCAGCTTAGCGCCTTCTATTCTTGAACGACTGGACTTGCACCTCGATCAGCCAAGTTGCTTACTCCCGTTTTGTCATCCTAAAGTACCTATCATCCGGCTTTGGCTAAGCGCTACATTAAATGTATGACTCGTCTCAAAGACAGCCCCCGCCGCTCCGGTTTGCCTGCCCTCGGGATTGGCCTGCTGGTGGTGCTGGGCGCACTCGCCGGAGCCACCGCCTACACCGGAAGCCAAACCGTGCAGACCCAAGAAGACTTGGCCAGCACCCTCAAAGCGCAGGTCAACGCCAGCGGCTACGCCCGCGTGACCAGCAGCACTTATCAGCGCGGCTTCCTGTCCAGCACGCAGGTGCTCAACGTGATGCTGGGCAAAGAAGGTGAGGCGGGCAGCGTGCCGATCATCATCACCAACCGCATTCAGCATGGGCCGCTGCCGGGCTTCAAAACAGTGGGCAACGCCCTGATCGATACCGAAGTCAAGTTTGCCGATGCCGCTTTGCAGAAAAAAGTAGAAGAAGCCCTCGGCGGCCAGCAGCCCGTCATTCGCACGGTGGTGGGTCTCGACGGCAGCACCAATACCCATTTCGAGGTGCCTAAGGGCCAATTCAGCGATCAGGGCGCGGCGATCACTTGGCAGCCGCTGACCGGCGACGTGAGCAACGGCCTGAGCGCTAGTAGCCGGATAGACTGGCCCGAATTCAAAGTCACCTCGCCGGAAGGCAACCTGACCTTCAGCGGCCTGAGCGGCAGCGGCACCACCCGCAAGCAAAACGCCGACGACCTGCTGGGCGTGGGCGACCAGACCATGACCCTCAAAAGCCTGACCTACAGCAGCACGTCGGGCGAGGCCAAAGGCAACTTCACGCTCAGCGACCTCAAAGCAGGCGGCAAAAGTACGCTGGACGGCGGCTTTTACAATGCGGCCCTGCTTTACGACATCGGACAACTGGCTCTCGAGATGCCGGGCAGCTCCGCGCAAAACTACAAAAATGTCCAGCTTCACCTCAGCATGAATCACCTCAGCCGCGAGCCGCTCTCGCGACTTGCCAAGACCTTCAGCGAACTCGGCAAGCAAAGTCAGGCCAACCCCAACCAAACCCCCGATGTCAGCGACGCCCAGCAAAAGGCGATGCTGGACGACGCGGTGGCGCTGCTCAAATCCCAGCCGGTACTGTCGGTCGACCGCGTCAGCTTGACGCAGCCCAGCGGCGAGATTGTACTGACGGGCAAGGCCGAATTGCCCGGAGCCGCCGAACTCAGCAGCGAGAACGTGGAAATGCTGAGCGCTTCCCCGCTGGCCGCGCTGGGCCTCGCCAAGTTGCAGGCCCAGTTTAAGGCTCCCGAAGCGGCCCTACGCGAACTGCTGACCAACCTCGCTCCCGAAGCGGTTCAAAACCTCGACGGCATGATTCAGGCCGGAATGCTTAAGCGCGAAGGCACCCTTTTGGTCAGCGACATGGCTTTCGAGAGCGGCGCAGGAACGGTCAACGGCCAAGCCTTGGGCGGCGGATTCTAAACTTAAATGGGGCAAAGGAGGCAGGGCGAAGGCTCTGCTTTTTCTTTTTGCCACCACTTAATACATATACCCGACAGCCCTGCTTTCAGATTTGTACGAACAGGCCCGGATACTCGCGCACCAGCAGATCGTCGTCTACCTTCAGTTCGGTGCTAAAGCCTGCGCCGAGGTTTTCGTAGCGGTAGGTGTGCGGGCCGAGGCGGGTGTAGCGCTGACGGGTCACGCGGCGGGTCAGGCTGGGCACCTCGACCACCACGGCCAGAATTTCTCCCGCTTCGCCGGGATGCAAATCGAGGCGGCGCAACGCCAGCGTGTTGGTGTAGGGCGTGACATTGAGGTCGAGGTCGGTGCAGCCGCTCAAGTCGCTCAGTTCCTCGCCGCCGTTGCCGTGCCACCTCCCCGAGGCGCTGCGGGTCAGGGTCAGCGAGGCCTGACCCGAGAGCCTCAGCACGGCGGCCACCAAGGAGCCTTTGCCGTCGACCTCAAGGCGGTAACGCAGGGTAAACGGGCCTTCTGGCGCTTTACCGATCACTGTTCCGCTGGCCCAGCCCTGGCCGGTCAGCAGGTGTTCCAAGCCCAGCTTTTGCTCATCCAGGCTTTGCCACATCACATGCTGCCGCGCGGTCATACCGCTCAGGGTAGCAGGCTGTGGCAAGCTAACAGCAATGGCCCGTCCACCATCAACCCCCTTGCCCCTGACCCTACGTCCCCAAACCGCCCGCGAAGCGCTGCTGCTTTCGTTGTGGCTGACCGACCCAGCAGCCGAGTGGCGGCAGTGGGACGCGCCGTATTTGCTGCCAGCGCCGGACGGACACAGAGAAGAAGCGGAAGACGGAGAAGCCGACCAAAGCCACCACGAACGCCTGATTTTTGTAGGTGAGCAAGCGGTGGGCTTGGTGACCCGCACACCCGAAGCGCCCAGCAGCGGCGGCTGGTGGGAACTGGGCATCCTCATTTACGATCCGCAGCACTGGGGCGGCGGCTTCGGCACGCGGGCGCTGCGCGACTGGACGGCCCTGACTTTTCAGGAAACTGGGGCGCACGTGCTGACCCTCAGCACCTGGAGCGGCAACGCCCGGATGATTCGCGCTGCAACGCGGGTCGGTTACGCCGAGTGCGCCCGCGTGCGCGAAGCGCGGCTGTGGCAGGGCAAGCGTTACGCCAGCGTGCGGCTCGATCTGCTGCGGCGTGAATGGGAAGAATCGCTTAAGTTCGGCGGCGGCGAGCAGGCTTAAGCTGGGGAGGTGGCACACTTTTCGGCTCAGGGCACGGCAAATATGCCAGCAGCCACGAACAAGGGCTCGGCGCTCAACCCAAGCGGCTTTCTGGCCACCCAAGACCTCAAAGACCGGGGCTGGACACCGCGCCTGATCGCCGAATTTCTGGGCGATCACGACCAGACCCGTCCCAACGGCCTCAAGATGGGCCGCCGACGCTTGCCGCCGGTCAAGCTGTACTTGGAAACGCGGGTGGAGGAAGCCGAGCGCGAGGAAACTTTTTTGCTGGCCCAGCACCGCGCCATGCAGGCCCGCGAACGCGCCGAGGTCGCCAAAGCCGCCCGCCAAGCCAAACGCGCCGCTCTGCTCGACGCCGCCGCCGAGCGCTACACCCCCGTGATCGTGCCGGAAGCGCTGCGCAAGGGAGCCGTCAAAAAAGCCCGCGCTCCTTATCTGGAAGGCCTGGAGCAACTGCTCACCGAGATCAAGCGCGGCTTTGCCCACCAGCCGCCCGACCCTCAACCAGAAGCCGCGCCCAAACGAAAGGTCAGCAAAAGCAAGCCCGCCAAGCCCAAGCCGCTCAGCGAGAGTGAGGAAAAAGATTTGCGGGCGGCCCTCCTCAAACGGCTGGAAGCGGCGCTGGCCGGGGCTTACGAGTGGTTCCCCGATCCTTACGCGCCTGATCCAAAGGCCAAAAAGGGGAAGGGCAGCATTGCCAAGCCAGCCGACTGGCGCAAGTGGGACTGGGATTGAGGGTTTAGACGTTTTGGTCGTCTTTAGAGTCTGATCTGTGACGCAGAGACCTTGTTATATAGATATTCCACAAGCTGACAGCGCATACCAGAAAGACAACTACCGAGCCAGCAACCACGTTCGAGGTTTCATTACATTGGGCTTCAGCTATTTTACCTGAACCTTGTCCAGCAGATAAGCAGGCCATTGCGGCAAAGAGTGCTGAAAAAAGAAAACTTATCAGACTAAGAACAAACAAAACCCATATTAAGAAAGCTTTCAGTTTCATGATAAGCCTATTCTAAGTTTAGAAAATAGGGTGGCCGATGTAAATGAGGTTGGCAGCCCACCAAGTCCGCGCACAGCACTTCCGGCGGACTGCCCAGCCGCAGCGGCAGCCGTGTAGTGCCCAGCCCGCGTGAAACGTAAAACAAACCGTTACCGGGTTCGCGCCGTGCTCCGGTGTGCCAGCGCCGCCCCCGTGCCACCGTCAGGCCGAACAGCCGAATCTGTCCACCGTGGGTGTGTCCGGTCAATAGCAGATCGAAAGGTACCGCGCCACGCCGCACGCTTTCGATGATCTGGGGAGAGTGGGCCAGCAGCAGCCGCACATCCGCCTTGCCGGAAAAGCAGTCGGGACGCTCAAGGCCGCAGGCACTGTTGTCGTAGCCGTAGATTCGCAGGTGCAGACCGCCAACCGTAATGCTCTCGCCCGCATTGAGCAGCACCCGCGCCACGCTGGAAACGGCGGTGAGCAGAGCGGCGCTTTCCGACTGGCTCAGCAGGCGTTTGCGAAAGCCTGAAAGCGTCTCACGCTCCCAGTTGCCCTGCACAAAGTAAATGCGGGCGCACTCAATCCGCCGCAACTCGGCCAGCACACGCGGCAAGTCGCTCTGGTGGCTGACCAGATCGCCGGTGATGCACACCACATCCGGTTTCAGGGCATTGACTGTGGCGGCGATGCTCCCATTCAGAAAACGGGCGCGGCCATGTAGGTCGCTGAGCTGCACCACCCGCACGGAGCGGCCCGAAGAGAACGGCAACTCCAAGCGCAGGCGCACCACCCGCAGCCAGTGGGTTTCGGTCACCAGCCACGCCAGACCCGCCAAAGCGCCCGCCGTAAGCCAGAACCGGTTCGGTATTTTCGCTCTCAGCGCAGGCCCACCCGCCGCAACTCGGCGTCCGCCGCCGCTTCAAAGCGGGCCACCGTTTCGGCGTAGGGAGCGGCCACCGAAGCTCCAGCCGCCGCGACGTGACCGCCACCGCCCAGCACCACCGCGATATTCTGGGCGCTGACCAGTCCCCTGGAGCGCAGCGACACCTTGACCCGTTCACCGTAATCTTTGTACATCACCGCCAACTCGGTGCCGTCGGCGTTGCGGATGGTGTTGACATACGACTCCACGTCTTCCCAAGCTGAGCCGGTGCGCTTCAATGCGGCTTCGTCGACGTGCGAGGACACGACCAAACCGTCCAGTGAAAAGGCCATCTGATCGAGCACTTCGCGCAGCAGAGAGTAATAACGGGGCGGGTTGCGGGCCATCTGGTCATTGATCCACGGGAGGGCCGCGCCGCGCTCCACCAAGTCGGCGGCGGTTCGCAGCACCTGCGGGGTTGTATTGGAAAACCGGAACGAGCCGGTGTCGGTGCTGGTGCCGAGCAGCAGCGGCGTGGCGATGTCGGCACTCCACGCCGCACCCAGCGCGTCCACCACGTCTTTGACCATCATGGCCGCCGCCGCCTGCGAGGGATCGACCACGCTGACAGCGGCCTTGCGGCGGTTGGTGCCGTGGTGGTCGATGTTGACGACTGGCCCCTCAAAGGCGCTGATGTCGGCTCCAGCCACCCGCGCCGTGTCGGTGTTGTCGACGTCCAGCACGGCAGCCAGAGCGTTTTCCGGCCACGTTTCAAGCTGAGGCAGCACTTCACCTTCCTGGGGCAAAAAGGTCAGGTAACGCGGCACCTGCATGTAGGTCTGAGCGTCCTTGCCGAGCGACCTGAGCGCCCGCTGAAGGCCCAGACAGCTACCCAGCGCGTCTCCGTCCGGGTCGATGTGGGCCAGAATCACGATGGGGCCAGCGTGGGCCTTAAGGCAGGTCGCCGCTTCCTGCACGAGTTCGGCGTAACGGGGTTCGGCGGCATTTTGAGCAGTCATGCAGAGGAGTATAAACAAGCGCGGCGAAAAAGCAGTCGGAAGAATTGCCCATCTGGTCAGCTCTTTGGGCGTGGGAAGGACGCTTATTCGCCCGAGAGCTTCAGCACCCGCGTGCGGCCCCAATCGGTAGGATCGCTGCTCATGGGAATGTACTCGCCGCGCTGCCACAGCCGCAATTGATCGGCGTAGTGCGGGCCAACCGGGTTGCCGCCCTGCCCCAGCGTGCCGACGAACACGCTTTTGTTGAGGTCGGACAGGTCGATAATCTGGCGGTAACTCGGCGCGTGGGTCTGCCGGTAAGTGCCGGGGTTGGGGCGGCCCACGTCCACGGTATTGGTGCCGCCAGACGAAGGCGCGGCGCGGTTAAACAGCCAGCCAATCGCTTTGACGCCGCCAAAGGCCTGATGGTTGTTGGTCATCTGGTGCAACTTGCCGTAGATCCAGCCGTCAGGATTGGAGCCGAGGCGGGCGCTGAGGTCGGTCACGGCGGCTTTGAGGGTGGAGGTCAGCCAAGCGTTGCAGTCGCCCTGCCCATTCACCGCGCACAACTTGCTGCCCGATTTGAGGGCGTTCAGCACCGCCAAGCTGTTGACGGGTGTGGTGTTGCCGAGCTCGTCTTGACTGAGCTTTTGCAGTTGCATCAGCCACGCCTCGAAAATCAGCGGCGGCACGGCGTCGGCCCGCTCGTTGCCGTCCCAATCTCTCAGACGCTCTAAAGCTTGGCTACTCAGATCGCCGTCCGGCTTGGCCGTCAGCAAGTACGGCTTGAGGTCGCGCCACACCAGACTCACGGTGTCGTTTTGCACCGCTTTCACGTCGGCCACCGTGAGTTTGTCTTTGGCACTCAGCAACTCGGTGATGCGCTCGGCGCGGTAAGGCTCGGCCCAGTTGCGGTCATTGGCGAGGAAATAAGGATAGCTGTCCGGCACGACTTTGTTGTTGGCCGTCACCACCAAGTTGTCGGCGGGGTTGAAGGTGTGCGGCAAGGCTTCAAAGGGAATGTAACCCGTCCACTCGTGCTGGCCGTCGCCGAGGGTGGGCAAACTGCCGTCCCAGTTGCTGCTCGGTGATTGCCGAATCGGAATCTTGCCGGGAGCGTAGTACCCTGTATTGCCGTCCACGTCGGCATATACGAAGTTCTGACTGGGAGCCACGTAGAATTTGAGGGCTTCGGTGAAATCCGTCCAATTGCGGGCGTAGTTCAGGCCCAAAAAGGCGTCCAGGGTGGTGTCGCCCGGCGCGAGGGCCGTCCACTTGAGGGCCACACGCGGGCCAACCGCCGCCGCGTCACCGCTGACACCGGAGATGATTGGGCCGTGAACGCTTTCGGCCACCGGGAACTCCACATCCGGCTTGCCCTTGACTTTAATGACCTCGGTGCGGGTGGTGAGTTTGGCCCCCTCGGGTTCAATGTAAAGATCTTGCACGTCGGGATTGACGTTGGTGACGCCCCAAGCGAGGCGGTCATTGCGGCCAATCACGATGGCGGGCAGTCCCGGCAAGCTGGCCCCGATGCTGTGGAGAGTCGGCCCTTTAATGTCGGCCAAGTACCACAGCATCGGCGCACTCAGGCCCAGATGCGGGTCGTCGGCCAGAATCGGTTTGCCGCTGGCGGTGCGGCTGCCGCCGATGACCCAATCGTTGCTGCCTTTGCCCGGGGCATTCACAAACCCCAGCGAGCGGGCGGCGGCGAGTTGGGCTTGCAAAGCACGGACAGTGGTTGCGGGCAAGCGGGCCGCGAGCAGAGGCACAGAGCCGCGCCGCGCTCCCGTTCCCAGTTCCTCCGCGCTGAGAATGGTCGGCGCACCTTTCGGGTACGGCGGCAACACCGAGCCGAGCGCGTCAGGGCCGAGTTTTTGCGTGATCTGCTGGCCCAGCAACTCATCTTCCCAGTTGCCGCCGAGGTCGTAGGCCAGCAGCTTGCTCCACGCCACGCTGTCGGTATCGGTCCAGGGTTCGGGCTTAAAACCCAGAATGCGGAACTCCGGCGGCAAGCGGTTCTGAGCGATGCCCGCGTTGACGCCCCGGGTGTAGGCACTGATCATTTCCCGGCTGCGCGGCGAGAGGGCCGGAATGATGCTCTGGGCGGCGCGGTAAAAGCCCCAGGTTCGCAGAAATTTATCCTGATCCAGCGCGGCCTCGCCCAGCACCTCGCTCAGCCGCCCCTGCGCCACGCGGCGCTGAAATTCCATTTGCCACAGGCGGTCTTGGGCGTGAACGAACCCCAGTGCTTCGACGGCGTCGGCGTCCGACTGCTCAGCCACGATGTGCGGCACGCCCCAGCGGTCACGGGTCACCGTCACTGGCCCCTTGAGGCCCGGCAACTTGAGCGCCCCCGATAAAACCGGGTTGGTGACGCTGTTGAAATAAATCAGCGCTCCCGCCACCAGCAAAAACAAAACCAACACCACGATACCAACCCCGCGCAGTACACGCATATTTTCTTCCTCCGGTGACGCTTCAGCTTGTTCCAATTGGGCTGTCGAGACTTGCCTGACACGTTAGCGCGTCCGGACGTTTGGGGTCGCCTCTAATCCCGCCGCTGCTTTATCCTGCCGCCATGCCACTTCAACTCATTCAGGGCGACATCGCTGCCCAGCGCACCTGCGCCCTCGTCACGGCGGCCAACGCGCAACTCATCGGCGGCGGCGGCGTGGACGGGGTGATTCACCGGGCGGCGGGGCCGGGGTTGTTGCACTCCATTCGGGCCATCGGCGGCACGCCCACCGGCAGCGCCGTCATCACGCCGGCCTTCGAGCTGAGCAGTCGGGGCGTGCAGCACATCATTCACGCCGTCGGCCCCATCTGGCGCGGCGGCGAGAGCGGTGAAGCGGAATTGCTGGCCGGGGCGTACCGCGCCTCACTACAACTGGCCACGCGGGCGAGCTGCGCCAGCGTGTCGTTTCCGGCCATCAGCACCGGCGTTTACGGCTATCCGCTGGGGCTAGCGTGCCAAGTCGCTCTCCAAACCATCGCGGCTTATCTGGACGAGGTTCCTGAATTGGAAGTGCGGTTGGTGCTGTATGACCGGGGCAGCTTCAACACCGCCCAGCGGCTGCGCGAACAGCTTGGCCTGTAGCGCTGAATTTTTTCGGGTCAAGCTTTTCGTACTCCGTTCCATCCTTCCCCGCTTCACCGAGCGGCACTTCACCGAAAGGCCCGCTGGATGCTCTAAACTCAGTGCCATGTCTTTAGTCGTGATGGTCACGGTGCCGCCTGCGGGCGCAGCCGAATTGGCGCGGGGCTTGGTCGAACACCGCTTGGCGGGCTGCGTCAATATTGTGCCGGGTCTGCAAACCGTCTACCGTTGGGGCAACGAAGTGGCCGAGGAACCCGAAACCCTGCTGATCATCAAAACCAACGGTGAGCGCTATCCGGAGCTGGAGCGCTATATCAAAGAACACCACCCTTATGAGGTGCCGGAAATCGTGGCCCTGCCGGTCGACCGCTCCTCGCCGGAGTTTTCGCAATGGCTCAACGCCTCGCTGAGCGTGTCTTCCTGAGCCGGGGCGACCCTCTCACCCTCTCCGCTACCCATTGACAAAATCGCCCAGCACTTTGTTGAGCAGCCACCAGCCCCGCGCCGTGGCCCGCAGCACCGCGCCGTCCAAGGTCAGCAGGCCCGCTTTGAGGTTGCGCTCCAGCGGCCCTGCGTAGCGCTGGGTCACCTCTAAGCCGCTGGAGAGCGACAAGGCGGCCAAGTCCACGCCAGCACGGGTTCGCAGACCCATGAACAGAGCGTCGGTGACGTGCTCCTCGGCGTCTACCGCTTCTGATTCGGCGGCTGGCCCCGCCGCAAAGTCGTGGGCCAGCCAGTCGTGGAGGTGCGGATTGGTGCGCCGCTCGGCCCTCAGTCCGGCCTGCTGGGTGGGGTAATGGCCCGCCGCGCCCGGCCCCAGCCCCAGATAAAAACGGTTTTGCCAGTAAGCGCTGTTGTGGCGCGACTGCTCGCCCGGGCGGGCGTAATTGCTGATCTCGTAGCGCTCCAGCCCCGCATCGGTCAGCAGCTCGGCGGTGCGCTCAAATCCCATCTGCTCGTCATCCTCGTTGACCTTGACACCCCGGCGGGCAAACGGCGTACCGGGTTCGATGGTGAGGGTATACGCGCTGACGTGCCCCACCCCCAGCGCCAAGAGTCCAGCGATGTCACGCTCTAGGGGCTGCCCCGCCACCGCCGTGATCAGATCACCGCTGACCCGGAACCCCGCCGCTGCCAGCAACTCCACCGCGCTGCTGGCCTGCTCTGCGTCGTGCTGACGGCCCAGAAATTTGAGGGTCGGATCGTCCAAGCTCTGGACGCCCACCGAAGCGCGGTCAAAGCCAAGGCTGCGCCAGTGCTGTGCCCTGGAGGCTGAAACGGTGCCGGGATTGACTTCCAAGGTGTTTTCCAAGCGTCCCCAGCCCAGATGACGGCGAATGGTCTGGGTCAGCTGGGCGAGTTCGTCGTCCCTGAGAAAACTGGGCGTGCCGCCGCCGAGGTAGACCGTCTCCAAATCGGTGGGATAGGTCGCCGCCAGATACGCCGCCTCGCGCTCAAGCTGCGCCAGGTAGGCTTCGACTTGCCCGCTGCGGCGCGTCAGCACATGAAAATCGCAGTACGGGCAAATGCTGGGGCAAAACGGCACATGCACATACAGGTGCTTGACGGGCGGCAACTGGATCATCGGCAACTGGGTCATCAGCAAGGGGGCGGCGCTCACGCCGGGCAGTCTAGAGGCTGCGGAAGCAAGCAACCGTAAAAGCGGAACGCTCGGCCTTACCCTCAGCCGAGTTGGGCCAGTCCCTGCGGCAGACCGCCTGCCCACAGCAGCAAAACTTCAGCCAAACGCTGCGCTGGACAGACCACCACCGCAACGCTGTGCGCGGCGCAGACACTCGCGGCGGCGTTCTCGCCCGACTCGCCCGCGCCGCTGAGCACCAGAGCCGCCTGCCACGCCGGAAACGCGCCGCCTTCCAGATAGCTCAGGCCGCTTTCGGCTTCTTGCATCTGCTGAGCCACCTGCACCGCTGGGCCAGCCGCCACAGCCGCGCCGATGACCACTACGCCGCTGAAAGGTTGGGCGCTCAGCGTACGTTCCAACGGCGTCAGGTGGTCGTGAATGAGCAGTTCGAGGTGGCCTTTGATGAGCTGGCCCTCTGCCGCGAGCAGGGCGCTCAGAGCGTCGGCGGTGGCCCGCGCCGTTTCAGGGGCGGCGGCGACGAGCCAAGCATGCCCGCCGACGCGGCCTTCAAAACGGGCGTGAACTGCCCCGTAGACATCACTCCAAACCTCGCTGGGCGAAACAACCAAAGCAGACATACGCCTCAGCATAGCGGGCGGCTGACGCGGATAAGCGCACAGAGCGGCGACTCAGGACATCTCTGCGTTGCCCAGCCGCTATGATGCAGACGTGCGGCTGCTGTTGATTTCCGATATTCATGCCAACTACACCGCGCTTGAAGCCGTGTTAAACGATGCTCAAGGCCGTAATTTCAGTCACGTTGTTCATCTGGGCGACGCGCTGGGGTACGGCCCGCATCCCCGCGAGGTGCTGGAAGCGCTCAGAACACTCGACGCCGTGTGCATGATGGGCAACCACGACCAGATGTTGCTCGACCGCGCCGACGGTCTCAATATGCGGGTCAGTATCGTGTCGCAGGCGCTGGCGTGGCAGCTCGAACGCCTCTCCGAGCGCGATTTGGGCTGGATTCGCAGTTGGCGCGACGGCATGGACGATCCGGTCATCGGCGCACGCTACCGCCACGGCAGCCCCACCAGCTTGGACGACTACACCGATTCGGTGACGGCAGCGAGAGAAGCCTTTTCGGGGTGGCACGGGCGGCTGGCTTTTGTCGGGCACACCCACCACCCCGCCGTCTACGCCACCCTCAATGCGCCGGTGGGCGAGTGGATCAAGCACCAGGCTTTCGTGCAGGGCGGCAGTTACATGGTGCCCCCCAGCGCCAGAGTGATTTTGAATCCCGGCTCGGTGGGCCAGCCCCGCGACGGCAATCCGCAGGCCAGCTACGCCATTTTCGATAGCGCCCGCAATAACTTCCAGGTGTTCCGGGTCGATTACGACATCGCTCAGGTGCAGGCCGACGTGAACGCGGCGGGCCTGCCGGAAGTGCTGGGCGCTCGATTGTTTTTGGGCAAATGAGTATGTTCAGAAAAAGGGCGAGAGGCGGCTTATGGATGCAGCCATGACGCTCGCCCCGCCCCGTTTGCCGCGCCTGCCGGACGCGCACGCGGCTTTGCTGCCTCCGCTCGCGCAGACGCAGAGCAATGCTTGGCTGCTGACCGGCCCGGCGCGGGTGGGCAAGCGGGCGCTGGCCAGCGTGGTGGCGGCGCTGCACAACTGCGCTCAGCGGGGGCCTCAGGAAGCGCCGTGCGGCGAGTGCGCTTCGTGCCGCGCCGCCGCACTGGGCCTTCACCCCGACGTGCTGGTGCTGGCTCCGCGCACCATCACCAGCACCGGCAAAGCTGCCCGGCGCAAAATCATTCCGATCGGCGCGGTGCTGGCCTCGCGTGACCGCGACAAAGACTACGAGCAGCACGTCTACGAGTTTTTGGAAGTGCGTCCCACTTACCGGCGGCGGGTCGTCATCATTGACGGTGCCGAGCACCTCAACGCAGAAACCGCCAATGCCCTGCTCAAACTGATCGAGGAACCGCCGCACCGCGCCCTGTTCGTGCTGCTGGCCGAGGACGTGCGATCGGTGTTGCCCACGTTAGTGAGCCGCTCCAGCCGCCTCGGTGTGCCGCCCGCGCCGCAGAGCGATTTGGCAAAGTACTTGCAGCAAGAAGGCTGCGCGGTTGACGCCGAACTGCTGGCCTTCGCTGCTGGCCGCGCCGGACTGCTCAGCGATGTGGAAGCGGTGCGTTCGGCGCTCTCCGATGCCCGCACCCTCACAGACGCGGTGCGGGAAGGACTGTGGCCCGCTTTTGAGGCCGCCGCCGCGCTGGAAAAAACCTTCTCGGCAGCGCTTCATCCCGAAGCGCTGCGCTTCGTTTGGCAGCCCGAGGCGGGCGCAGTGCGGGCGGCGGCAGACACGGCCCTCGAAGCCCTACAAGGAGCGCTGGAAGCTTACGCCAATCCGGGCCTGAGTTTTCAGGTGTTCGCGTTGTCGCTGCGCCAGGCCTTCGGCGCGGCCTGAGCCAAATGCCCCCAACACCTTGGCCGCCGGGTGTGCTAGCTTACTCGCCATGTCTTTTGCCCGCACCCGCGTCAAAATCTGTGGCACCACCAATCTCAGTGACGCTTTAAGCGCGGCTGAGGCGGGCGCGGACGCCATCGGACTGATTTTTGCGCCAGTCAGCAAGCGGCGCATTGACGCGGCGGCGGCGCGGCAGATTTCGCTGGCGGTGGAGCCGAGCGTGGGGCGGGTGGGCGTCTTTTTGGATCAAAGCTCGGAAGAGGTGCTGCGCCTCGCCGACGCTACCCGCTTGTCCGCCGTGCAGATTCATGACCGCTACAGCAGCGCTGAGTGGGCAGAATTGGCGAGCTTTTACCCGGTGGTGCGGGTGGTGCGCCCCGCCGACTTGGGTCAGATCGATGTCCCCGCACTCGGCAGCTCCATCACGCTGATGTTGGACGCTCCGCAGCCGGGCAGCGGGCAGCCGCTCGACTGGCCCGCGCTGGCCCCCGCATTTCCGGCGGGCGCTTGGCTGGCGGGCGGTTTGGGGCCGAGCAACGTGGCGCAGGCCATCAGCGCTCTGCGTCCGGCTGGGGTGGACGCAGTCAGCGCTTTAGAAGTTCGCCCCGGTCATAAAGACCCGGCTCTGGTACGGGCTTTCGTGGAAGCGGTGCGCCGAGCTGACGGCCCGAGTCAGCGCTGAGGAGCCGCTGAACGATCACTGGGAGGCCAAAAAGCGCCGTTAAACAAAAGTTATCCACAACCCTCCGTTTCACTGTGGATAACTTTTGAGAACGTTCAGCGCCGCGAATAAATGGGTTTTGATTCGTCTGGAACGGCTTTGAGCCTTTCTGATGAAGCGGCTGTTTTAGTTCCTCACTGACCTTATCCACAAGTTATCCACAGGCCCTGTGGATAAGCCTGTGGATAAGTTTGGAGATTTACGTTGAGGTGGAGTGAGCTCAGCGGCGTCGCAAAAGTGCCCAAGCGCCCGGCAGCAGCGCCGCGCCCAGCGCCAATTTGATGACGTCGCCCAGCAAAAATGGCGTCAAGCCCGCCGCCAGCAGGCCTTGCCCTTTGAGGCCGGTCAGGATACCGAGCAGCAGCAAGCCCGGAATATAAATCACCGCGTTGCCCGCCAGCATCGCCAGCGCAGTGCCGAGCGGGGTACGGTCAGCGGCGAAGCGCTCCACCAACAATCCCACCAAGCCCGCCGCCAGCACGAAGCCGAGCAGGTAGCCCAGCGTGGGCGTCAGGTGTCCGGTTTTGGCGCTCAGCAGCGACGCACCCCCGCCCGCGAAGACGGGAAGGCCCGCCGCGCCCGCTGCCAAGTAGGTCAGCATCGCGGCGACTCCTTTGCGGCTGCCGAGCGCTGCACCGACCAGCAGCACCGCCAGCGTTTGCAAGGTCAGCGGCACCGGATACATCGGAATGCTGATCTGGGCGCAGACGGCCACCAGCGCCGCGCCGCCGAGCACGAGCGCGGCGCTGCGGATCAGGCCGGGTTGAGAGACGGCGACGTTGGATAAAGTGGGATAAGTAGGCTGGGTCATGATTCTCCTTTGGGGTGGGCACTCAAACCAGGGGCTGAGATCCCGAGTCTAGCGGAGCGCACCGATCAGTTCCACATCCCCCGCGCCGATGGTCAGGATCTGGCCCGCGCCGACTTGCACCAGCAGTTCGCCCTGATCGCTCAGGTCCAGCGCCCGTCCGCTGACTGGCCCGCCGGAGGTCTGCACCCGCACGTCTTTGCCCAGCGTGAAACTGGCACTGCGCCACGCGGCCAAGACGGTGTGCCTGGGAGCGCTGAGCCAAACTGTGAGCGAAGCCAGCACGGTGGCCAGCAGCTCGGCGCGGTTGAAGGCAAAAGTTGTCTGCGGCGGCAGCAAATCGGCCAAGCACGCCGCCGAGCGGCCCGAATCCGCCGCCGGCAACTCGGGGGCCACCGTGACGTTTATCCCTATGCCCAGCACCGCCCGCTGCGCCGCGCTGCCGCGCACGCCCACTTCCAGCAAAATGCCTGCCAGCTTGCGGCCATCCGGCGTGATGAGGTCGTTGGGCCATTTGAGGCCCGGCAAAATCGAGCCGGGCGGCAACACGCTCAGGCAAGCTTCCCGCAGCGCCACCCCCGCCGCCAGCGGCCACAGCGCCAGCTCGGTTGAGGGCTCAGGCCGCAGCAGCACACTAAAAAGCAGGGCGCTTCCCCGTTGCCGCTGCGCCGCCCAGGTTCGCCCGCGCCGCCCACGTCCGGCGAGTTGCTGCTCGGCCAGCACCACCGCGCCCGCCGGAGCCGGCCCAGCCGCGTCGTCCGCCCAGCGCCGCACTTCGTCTTGGGTGCTGCCGACCTGCGGCAAGTAGCGGTAAGCGCCCGCGAAGCCCGCCGCCCGCAGCGCCTGCACCGTCGGTGTGCCGGTCGCCAGTGCCAAGCCCGCCGCCGAGCGCTCAAGTGGCACGCCCAGATGTTGCAGCTCGCCCGCTTGCCCCCCAAGTTGGGCCAAGCTGAGGTTGAGTTGCGCGGCCAGTTGATTGAGGGGGTGCGGCTGCTCGGTGAGGACGCTCAGGAGCGGCGGCCATGAAGTTTCAGGCTGTTCGAGCACGCCAGCAGTTTGACCCGCCGGGCCGGAGAAAGGCAAGCGGCCAGCTCCCCCGTTCAGTATTTGGGCCAGATTCAGTGCTTAAACCGGACGCTGGGTCAAAGTCAGCGCCGGGCATCCTGAGCAGGCTCCTCTGCATGGGAATCAGCGCTCAACTGCCCAGATACATGGCCCAGACACTCAACCACCCAGACGCTAAACTGCTCAGATGACTGCTTCAAGCGCCCTCGCCGCTCCTTATCTCAGCGGCCTGACTTTAGACCACATCGCGGTGGCCACGCCCGACTTAGACAGCGGCAGCGCGGCTTACTTGGCGCTCAACTTGCGCCCGGAAGGGCCAGACGAAGACGTGCCGGGACAGGGGGTGCGGGTGCGGGCCTTTGAGATCGGCGGCAGCTTGATCGAACTGCTGATGCCCACCCGTGAGAGCAGTCCCATCGCCACTTTTTTGGCCAAGCGCGGCGCGGGCCTGCATCATCTGGCCTTCCGGGTCAGTGACTTGGCAGCCGAAATGCAGCGGCTCTCGACGTTGGGCGCGGTCTTTATCAGCGCAGAGCCCCAAGCCGGACGCGCCGGAACGCGGGTGGCCTTTTTGCACCCCAAATGGAGCGGCGGCACCCTCATCGAGCTGGTGGAGCATCCGGCGGAGCGGGGCGAGTGACGGCTCCTCTCTCCCCTGCCCCGCATCCGCCCGCCAACCGCCTCTGGTGGCTGCCCACGCTGGCACTGATGGCCGTGATCTGGGTGCTGAGCAGCCGCGCCGACCCCATCGGCATTCCCTTGCCGCACCCGCTCGACTGGGCCGCTCACTTTGTCAGCTACGCCGCGCTGGGGTTTTGCGCCGCCCGCGCCAGCGGTTCGTGGACGCTGGGCTGGGTGCTGGCGGCTTGGTTCGGGGCCTTTGATGAAGTTCACCAGGCCTTCGTGCCGGGGCGCGAGGCGGGCATCAGCGATTGGTGGTTTGATCTGCTGGGCGCGGCACTGGGCAGCCGCCTGACGCTGGGCAGGGTAAGGGCGCTGCCGAAAGCTGAGCGGAGTCAGGGCTGAGCTGGAGGGCTGACCGGCGCGGTGATCGGCACCAGCCAAGTCACAGCGCGGGGGTTGTTGAAAGTGGCCAGGGGAGCGTTGCGCCAGCCGTTGCCTGCCAAGCCGTAAGCGCTGTCAAACTGGGTCAGGGTGGTGGCGTCTAAACTGTAGAGGGTGGCGTCGGGCGCGTAGGTTACGTCGCGCAGATCGCTAAAATAAGCGGGGATGCCGGTCTTGGTGCCGTTCCAGATCAGCAGCGGAGCGCTGGAGCCGCTTTGCCAAGCCCCCAGCAAGCGGTCACTGCTGTACAAGTTGCTGGCGGGGGTGTTGAGCTGGGTGGTGGCGGGCAGCGCCGTGAGGGTGCCGCTGCTGCTCAGCGTCTGCACCCCACTGGCCGCCGCCGCGTACAGCGCTCCCTTGAAAAGGGCCAGATCGTTGATGGTCGGCACGCTGACCGGCGAGGCGAGACTGCTGCTGCCGTCGCTGTTGCGGCTGACCCGCAGCAGCTCCGAGCCGCTGCCCACCGCCGGATGCACCGCCCAGACCGTGTCGCCCTGCACCGCCAGACGGGTTTGCAGCGGCGTGCTGGGCGTCGGCGCGGGCAAGGTGGCGCTAAAGGACACGCTGCCGTCGCTGCGCCACACCACCACCTGTTGCAGCGCTCCATTGCCGCAGTCCGAGAGCGCCGCCAAACGGTCGAGCGCGGCGCTGACTTCCAACTTGACGTAGCAGGGCCTAAAGGCCGCGTCAGTGGGATTGGGCTGCGAAACCGGATTGGCCAAGTTGGCGTCGCGGGTTTCAAGGTGATCCGTGTAGAGCAGGGCCAATTTGCTGCCGCCTGGCAAAGTTGCCAGGTCAACCGCGTTCGGCACGCCAGCAGTTTGCTGCACCCCCGTTTTGCCGACGTCCACGGTGCTGAGCGCGGCCGCGCTGCCGGTGCCCGACAACACCGCCAGCCGAATGGTCACGGCGTCTTCGGTGGTGCCGGTGCAGGCGCTCAGCACGGCGGGAAGGAGAAGCGGCAAGAAAAACATTGAGCGGCGCATGGTGGCTCCTTTCGGAAGGAAGAAGAAAGAGAAAGTGGAGCAGCAGACTTGATGCACTTGTTTAAATATTCACTTGTTCAAGTTAAAGACCGGAAAAGTGCTGACCCCGGCGGTGTTGTCAAACGCCGAGATGCTGCCCGCACCCGGAATCACCAATCCGATTCGGAAGCGCTTGGCCACCGGATTGATCTCGGCCTGAAAAGCCCAGCAGCAGCGGTCGACGGTCAGCAGCAAGACGGGTTGCAGCGGGGCGGTGTCGGTGCGCACCCCGTTGACCCAACTCAGCGTTTGCTGGAAGGTGGCGGTCAGCGAGGCGTCGGGTTTGTCCTGGCGGCCAAAGGTGAAATTGAAGGCCAGCGGCTGCAAACTCAGGGTCTCATTCAATGGCTGATTGGGGCCGTAGACCGGAGCGCGGGTGTAGCTGGCCAGCCCGCTGAGCGCCACCCGGCGGCCAAATTGCCAGTCGCCGCTGAGGCTGGCACTCTGCACATAAAAAGCGTCTTTTTGCAAGCTGCCGGGCGTCGCCAAACTGACTTGGGCGCTCAGGCGCTGAGCCGGGCGGGTAGAGGTGAGCGCCGCCGTGAGACTGGGGCGCGTCCACTCGGTGTTGCCCAGATCGTAGGGGCCGCCGTATTTGAGGTTCCAATTCACGCTGCTGGGCGCGGTGCTGGCCGAGTTCTGGTTGGGCGAGTATCCGCCCGGCAAATTGCCCACGCTGAAATACACCGTGTCGTTGGTGTAGGCATTGGGCGTGCCCGGATTCTGCACGCTGCCTTTGGGCAAGGTTAGGTTGTGGGTGCTGGAAAAAGCGTAGTCGCGCCAGTTGACATTCAGCGTGCCGCCCACGCTGGGCGACTGCAAATTAACCGTTTCGCTGAGGCTCAGCGTCACCGGATTGAGAACCGCGTCACGGGTGGCCACCGCGCCCGCGCTGACCGTCACGCTTTGCAGCTCCCGCTTTTTGAGGTCTTGCACCAGCGACACCCCAAAGGTGTTGGTTCTTACGCCGCCAATCGCCTTGACGGTGGTGGTAAAAGGCGCGGGGCCGGTTCGGTAATCGTAGCTGCCCGCAAACGAAACGTTGAGCCCCCGAGCCGCCGACGCGCCGAATGAACCGCTCCCAGTCACACTTTCCAGTTGGCCTTCAAAAAAGTCGTGCTTGACATCGAGGCTGAGCTGCAGCGGCTCCTGCGCCACGCTGATGTTGAGGTCGGCGGGCTGCTGCTTGTCGGCAGGCAACACCAAATCGTAGTCCTGCGTGAGCCGGACAGCCACGCCGGAAGCGGGCGTCAGGTTGAGCGCGAAGCCCACCGGAGCGCTAAGCAGCTTGCTCTGAATCTGGTCGAAGGCAAAGGGACTGACTCCCTCGCGGCGCAAGTACGTGTATTTGACGGTGAAACTGCCCGCGCTGCTCGGCAAGTTGATCGGCGTGCCGTAAGCGCTGTAGAGAGGCGCGTACCCGCCGCTGGAGGCCCGCACCCCAAACGCCTGAGTCAAGCTGCCGCCGATACTCAAATCCACCGTGCGCTGACCAGTCAGGTAATAGCGGCCCGTGAAGGTGTTACTGATATTGAGATCCGCATTGCGCCAGGGGCGGGCCAGATAAGTAATCTGGTGTTCTTCTTGCAGGCGGGCGGCGGCGTAGTTGGGGCCCTGCAGCACCGCCGAGCGGCTGAGCGGGTTGCTGGCGGCCTCGTAGTCGCCCACCGTGAACTTGAAATCGGCGCTGAGGGTGCTGCCGCTCCGGTACGTCACCAGATACGGATCAGGGTCGATCACCACTTCCGGTTTCTTAAGCGGCGCGGCCAAGGTCAGGGCCGGATCTAACCCGCGCTGATCAGCCACCGTCACACCGATTTTGACGTTGTTGACACCCTTGACATTGATCACCGTTACGTCGGCCTGCGCGTTGATGGCGGTCACGCCCTTGTTGGGGTCGCTGTCGAGCAGCCCGATAGCTTTGCGGACGCCGGAGACGCTGTACACCAGGCCGCCCGGCGCGGTGTTGTCCAAGTCGGCGTGGCCTTTGGCGGCAAAGTTGAAATCAATGGCGTAACCGCTGGTGAAGTTGCCCTGCGCGTCGGCGGGGTTGGGTTCGGCCAGGCCGTAGACGTTCAGGCGGTCTAAGTACGGCAGCGGCGCGTAGACGGTGAATTCGCCGCCGCCGCCGAAACTCGGAGCGCGGTTTTGGTAGTAGCGCAGGAAGGTGGTGCCCAGCGTATTGCTGCTGAACGCGAACGGCAAATCTGCTTTGAAGGTGCGTCCATCAACCTTGTCGTTGGTGTAGCTGAGCTTAGGCTGGCGCGAGGGGTCGTTGAGCGGCAGCGCCACGATCGGCAAGTACAGCACCGGCGTACCTGCCAGCAGCAAGGTGGCCTGGTAGCCAATCAGTCGGTCGCCGGGATACAGCAGCAGCCGCTTGGCCCTGAAGGCGTAATCGTCGGGGGTGCGCCCACACTTGGCGCAGGGCGTGAAATAGCTGTTCTGAGCGGTGAGCTGGCCCGGAATGCGCTCCACCATCTCACCGCGAATCTCCAATTCAGCGTCGCTGATAATCACGTCTTCGCCGCTGATCGCCTGATTGCCGAGGTTGACCACCAAATCCGAGCCGCCGAGGTGCTGCACCGCGCCGCTGGCGTCCACCGCGTCGTAGCGCCCCGGCCCAATCAGCGTCAGGGTGCGGCGGCTGCGGTTAAATTCCACGCGGGTGGCCGTCACCACGTCGTCGTCTATTCGCAGCTCTACCCTGTCGCCGCTGATCACCACGATGTCTTGATCGTCCACTTTGCTCAGCTCGAGCCGGTCGGCCTGAATAATCCGCACCGTGCGGGCCTGCGCCGTGCCGAGGCCAAGCACCAGCAAACCGGCCAGCAGCGAAGCGGCGCGGCTGTGCGGGCGCGGTGTCAGCGGGGGAAGCGGCGCGGCCTGACGGATCACAGGGTCACAGATCAGCCGGAAGCGACATCGGGAAAAGCGGAGGGCTGGACAGGTTGGCCAGTTCGAATGGACTGAACGCAGGCGCACGGAGAGGATCTGGGTTCGACTGCTCAGCAGCAGAGGCCGTCAAAGCAGGCCCAAAGCCGCGCCGCGCCGCCGCTGAGAGCGGCAACGTCGGCCCGAGTTGCGGCCCTGGCGCGTCGGCTTGGCTCTCGGTCAGCACACTCACGCTCGCGCCGGGGTAGTAAAAGTCCAGCAGCGCCAGATCGCTTTTGCCGCTCTGGGCCATCCCCCTCGCTCCCCACTGCGACAGCCCCACGCCGTGCCCGGAGCCGGAGCCGGTCAGCGTCAGGGCCGCGCTGTCTAGGCTGAGGCGCACCTTGGAAGACTTGGCCCCCAGCGAGCGCAAAAAGCCGCCCGCGTTAGCCCCGGCCAGCGTCTTGCTGCCGAGCTCACCCACCAGATTCAGTTCCATCACCCGGCCCGAGGTGCTGGCTTTGCTGACGCTCAGGGCGCTGAGTTTGCCCAGCCGCACGCCGTAGCGGGCCGCCACCTCCTGCACCGTGCCGAGCGCCGAGACGATCACCCAGGGTTTTTGAGCGCTGGGCGACGCCGGATCGGGCTGCGCCCTGAGGTAAGAGATGTCGCGGCCCCAGGCCTCCAAGCTGCTGGCCGTGTAGCCGCCGGAATCCGCCGAAAAGTAAGTGTCGGCCAACTTGCCGCCGCTGCTGACCACTTCGGCGCGGGTCGAGAGCACCGCCGCGTCTGAAAGCGGGTGCTCCTTGGCCACGCCCCCGTAGACTTGGCACTGGGTGGTGGAGCACAAATCGTAAGGCGCAGCCGGATTGATGCGGGCCGCCGCGTAGGTGCGCGCAATGATGGCCTGCGCCCGCACCGCCGCCTGCGGCCACAGCGGCGGCATTTCGGCAGGCACCACGCCGCGCAAGTACTCTTCGATGTCCACCACGTTGATGGCCTGCACCCCGCTTCCCACCGCCCGCACGGTCAGTCCGCCCCGGTAGCGGTGGCCCGCGACTTCCAGCGTGCCGCCAGCATTGGGCGGCAAACTCAGTACCTCGCTGCCGGTGTCTTGGCCGCCGAGGGTCAGCTTGCCGCCGCGCACCCCGATGTTCCAGCGGGTCGTGGACGTAGAAAGGGCGGTGCTGGGCGCGGTGTTGACACTCAGCGCCGCGCTGCTGGCAATCAAAATACGCACGTTTTGGGCGGCGGCAGATGGGGCGGCCAACAGAGCGAAGGCAAGGATGGGCAGCGCAGGGGGCAGACGCATGAAGGCTAGCTTAACCAATTTTGTTGGTGGATGACGTGAGAACCGCCCCCCAGCCGGTGAGAGCGGGCCATACTGCTCGGAGATGCAGCAGACACTGAGCCGAGAAAATGGGTAACGTCTACGCGCACGTCGGCCAAACGTTTGAGCCGGTGCCCTACGACGTGGTGGTGCTGGGTGCGGGGCGGATGGGGAGCTTGGCGGCGCATTTTTTGATGCTGGAGCGCCCCAGTCTCAAGCTGCTGCTGCTCGATCAGGGCGGCCTGCCCAATGAAGAAGGCGCGACCATTTTGGCTCCCGGCATCTGGACGGCGCTCGACGTGCCGCCCGGCAAACGCGCACAGGCCGACTGGACGCGCCGCCTGCTCACGGGCGACCTCAGCCCTGAAGACGGCGGGTTGGGCAAGGCCGGCCAGAGCGACGCGCCGACTTTACCGCGCGGCCTGGTGGAGCTGCTGGCAAACAGCGTGGAGGGCAGCAGGCCCAGCCGTGAAGTGCGCGGCCTGCCCGCCGACCTCGCAGACTTCGACGCCTTGCCTTTCGCCCGCCTCGATCCTCTGGCCCTGAGTTACAGCGCCGCCTCGCTGACCACTCGCGCCGCCCAGAGCGCCGTTCGGACGGGGGCCGATTTGATGCTGAACGTGAAAGCTCAGCCGATCCAGACTGGCGTCAAACTCAGCCGCCTCAGCGTCACCAACACCCACCAGATCGTCGTTCACGAAACGCACCTGCTTGAGGCGGGGCAGGTGATCGTGGCCGCCGGAGCCGAGGGGCCGCACCTTGCCGAAAACGCGCTGGGCAGCGTGACGCACCATGCGCGGGCTTACCGGCAGTTGCCGCGCCTCAACGTCGCCACCAGCGACACCACTGCGGTTCTCCGGGCGGCGGGCCTGACCTTGCGGCCCTACGCCGGGGGCCTGACCCTCGTGCCGCCGGTTCATCACCGCGACCCGCACGGCTACGCGCCCACTGGCGGGCGACTGAGCGGCGTACCGGTGGGCCTGCGCCGCGAAACCCTAGAAGACGTGCTGAGGGCCATGGACGTTCTACCCGCTCTCGGCACCGCCGCGCTTGAGCTGGGCCGCAGCGTCAGTGACGTGCCGGGCGCTTGGTTAGCCCTCCCACAAGGGGGCTGGCCGCTGTTTGAGCCGCTGACCGAGCGCCACTGGCTGCTGCTCGGCGGCGAGAAAGCCGATCTGGTGGGGCCAGCCGTGGCGCGGGAACTGGCAAAAGCGGTAATCGGGTCAGTCGAGTAAAGTCCGAACGCCCTCTGCCACGCGACTTTCCGGTGCATGAATTTGACTTCTCCTGAATACCACGCTATCTTGGTTTTATCGCCGCCTGAGAAGGGCGGATTTTTTAATCTGGTACGGGTCAAATGACCCACTTTGTAGCGTAATCCACAATGTAGGAACGTCAGAGCGGTGAAAATGTGGAAGTTCCAAGTTCGCCAAAAGGTCGAGACCCCGCACCTATCAACGAACAAGTGTGTGGTTTTACTTGGAATGACTCAAGGAGATGTATGGCTGCAGGACGAGTAAAGTGGTTTAACGCGGAAAAAGGTTTCGGTTTCATCGAGTGCGAAGGTCAGCCTGACGTGTTCGCGCACTACAGCGCCATCAAGGCGACGGGCTTTCGCAAGCTCAATGAAGGCGATGAAGTCGAGTTCGATATCGAACCCGGCAAGAATGGTCGTGGCCCCCAAGCCGCCAACATCGTGGTCACCAAAGCGGCTCCCGAAAGTGATCGCGGCGGCAGTGGCGGCGGCGGTAACTTCGCACGCAGTGGCGGCGGCAATCGCTGGTAAGTTCTAACACCTCGTTAGAACATTGCTCGGCTTAATATTTTAAGCTCAAGAGAAAGACTCCCGGGTCTTTCTCTTTTTTTGTGCTCTCTTTTCCGGAACGCATCTGAAGCGCAGTCGCCGCCTTGCTCCGCAGCTCCTTCACTTGCGTTAGCTTAAAGCCATGTCTTTGCCCACACACCGCCCCCAACTGCTCGCCTTCGATCTCGACGGCACTTTGATTCTGGAAGCCAGCCTGAGCGTGCCCAAGCATACCCAAACGGCCCTTGGGCGGCTGCGCGGTCTGGGGATTCAGACGGCCATCGTTACCGGACGCGACCATCCACCTTCCGGCGTACTGGACGCGGCGCAACCGGCGGCGGTGGCCACCAGCAACGGCGGGCGCATCGAGTTCGCGGGGCGGGTGCATCAAGAACTGCGCTTCAGCGAAGAAGAGTTGGCGTCGGTGCTGGCCCACCAGCTCGGCAACGCCCGCGTGATCGCCTTTACCAGCAGCGCCCTTTACGTCGACATGCCGCCCGGAGTCGCTGCCCCCGAATGGTTGGTGCGGCGGGAACACTACCCGCTCAGCGAAGCTCCGGCGAGCGAAATTATCAAAGTGGGCTTTTACCACCCCGAAGTGGCGAGCTGGCGCGACACTCTGCGCGGCCAGCACGCTCAGTTGGTGTATACCGGTGCCCAGCCGCCTTACCCCGATTTTTTGACGGTGACGCCCAGCGGCGCAGACAAAGGCGCGGCCCTGA
This sequence comes from Deinococcus detaillensis, assembly GCF_007280555.1. Taxonomy (NCBI): domain Bacteria; kingdom Thermotogati; phylum Deinococcota; class Deinococci; order Deinococcales; family Deinococcaceae; genus Deinococcus; species Deinococcus detaillensis. The sequence goes on from NZ_VKDB01000012.1 coordinate 96,458, forward strand.
GCGTCATTGCCCATCAGCTTGGCGTCCCGATGGAGCGGGTCACGGCCTTTGGCGACAGCGACAACGACGAAGCGATGCTGTCGGTGGCGGGCTGGGCAGTGCAGGTCGGTTCGCTGCCGCTGCTGCGCCCCCACGCCAACGAGCAGGTGGAGCGCCCCGAAACGCTGGGCAATTACCTGCACGCTCTGGCAGACAGCTTGGCCGCGGCAACTTGAGTGGCGACGCCCAAGGGATGATCCAGCCCAAGATCTGACCCAAAAAACGGCCCGCCGAGCAGGACAAATAACCCAAACAACAACCGATCTCACAAGGCCGAGCGCGGCTGGGCGCTAGATTTACCACTATGCGTTCACTGGTGCTCATTGGTCACGGCTCCCACCTCAATCCCGAATCGGCGGCGGCGGTCTACGCTTACGCCGACTTGCTGCGAAGTCACGGCCTGTTTGACGAGGTGGTGGAAGGCTACTGGAAAGAAGAGCCGTCGCTGCGCCAAGTGCTCAGAACCGTGCGATACACCGATGTCACCGTCATTCCGATGTTTATTAGCGAGGGGTACTTCACTGAAACGGTGATTCCGCGCGAACTCGGCCTCGGCCACCAAGGGCCGGTGCCGCCGTCCGGTGTGGCCCGCATCATCGGGGGGCGCACGGTGCGATACACCTTGCCCTACGGCGTGCATCCGCGCATGAGCGAAGTGATCGTGGCCCGCGCCCACGAAGCCTATCCAGATCTCAATGCCGAAGACACGGCCTTGATCGTGCTGGGACACGGCACCACCCGCAACGAAAACAGCAACAAAATCGTGTATCAAAACGCCGAGCGCCTGCGTCAGAGCGGCAAATTTGCCGAAGTCCACGCTTTTTTTCTGGACGAAGAACCCAAAATTACCGGCTGGCAGCAACACGTCAAAGCCAAAAACATCGTACTGGTGCCGTTTTTCGCTTCCGAAGGCTGGCACACGCTCGAAACCATTCCCGAAGACATCGGCCTGACCGGAGAGGTCACGGTGTTTGAGCGGCCTGGAACCGAAGGCCAGACGCAAACCATGTATTACAGCAAGCCCGTCGGCACCCATCCAGCGATAGCCGAAGTGATCGTGCAACTCGCCGAGGAAGCGCACGGAGCCAGCGACAGAGGCGGCGACCTCGAACGCGGCCACCAAGACGCTTGGAACGCCGTGCGGCAGCGCCTGAGCGTTGGCCCGCTGCGCATCGGCGAGGTGCTGCTGCGCTCTATGGCGGGCATGGTGGAAATCCGTCACGCCCTCGACGAAGGTAAGGCCAACGAAGGCCTGAAAACAGTGGTCACTCCTGAAGGCGTGCGTGACCAAGTTCGGCTGGATGAGGGCGGCGAGTACCGGCCCGTTCACACACTGCGGAATTTGGCGCGGGGCTGGCGAGCAGTACTGTCCGAGCAAGACTTTCCCCGCGCCCTACACTTTTTGTATCCAGCCGTGGTGGAAGAAAGCTACGCCCAGCATCACCACGCGCTGCGCTGCACGCCCTGGGCCGCCACCGCCCGACGCCAGACTGGCATTTATGCCAAAGTGCAAAAAGCCACGCCCCAACAAGTCGAAACGGTGGCGAGCGAGATTTGCGGCGGCTGCCTCAAGACCCGCTTGTGGGCGGACGAAACCTTGCACCAAACCTTTTTTGACGGCGTGCCGGGCGGCATCCCCTGCGCAGAAGCCTGCACTCTACTGGTGGCCGAAGTACGTGAAGAGGTCAGCGGCAAACGGGGCCAAAAAGCAGAGGCGTCTCACTAAACAGCGGCGGTCTTCAGGGCTCTGATGTGAATGCCTTCATGGCTCCTTAAGATATTGGACCCCCGAAAAAGTAAGGCCGGATACCAAAAAATTTAACAGATTTTTAACAGACTCACTGTTACTCTCAAATTGCGTGCTCTAGATGAGAGCAAAGGGAGTAAATCGTGAAAATCTATCAAGCGGGCTTGGTTTTGGTGGGCGCGTTGACGTTGGCCGGTTGCAATTCGATCATTCAGAGCGCGGCCGACAATACGGCAGTCAGCGTGATCCCCTTAGCCAATGCCCAATTGACGGGTACGATGAGCGCTTCTGGAGCCACGCCACTGAGCTTGCAAGCCCAGGCACTCTTCACCGTGCCGTTTACCAGCTCGGCGATTGCTTTTGGCGATTTCGATCCCAGCAGCTTGCCCTCCGCACTCCAAAATCCTTCGGGCCTAGATATTCCCATCGTGATTAGCGGCGTGACCTTGGCGTGTGCGCCGGGCGCGAGTCCCCTGACCATGACCGTCAACACGCTCAGCCTGACGGTCAAAGACAGCGGCGGCAGCCAGACGGTGAGCACCAGCCCCAACACCATCTTGACCCTCACCAAAACGGCCAGCGGCTACAGCGTGTCCAGCAGCACCATGATGCTCAAAGCCAAGTGGAGCGACTTCAAGGCCATCGTCACAAAAAACGGGACTGCAACGCCCAACACCGCTACCCTTGCACTGAACGCCACCTTCAACGACGGAGCGTTGGGCTGCCTCGCCACGCTCAATCTGGCTTCGACGTTGCAACAAAATATCCGCTTTTAAGGAGCCCCGACCTTAAGCCGTAGGCCGTCCGTAGCCCACCGTTGCTCTAGACTCTGGCAGTGACTTTCCTGTGTGTCGCCGCCGCCGCTTACCTCTGCCAGCCTTACTCCCACTGGGATGAGTACGAAGCTCGGCTCAGCGCTTGGGTGGCCCGGGGCGCGGCGGGCCAAGCAGGCGTGCTGATCTTTCCCGAGTACGCCTCACTCGAACTGATCAGCTTGCTACCGCCCGCACTCTGGGACGATGTTCAGGCTCAACGGGAACCGCTGCAAACCTTCTTGCCAGCCTTCTTGGAGCTGCACGCCCGCTTGGCCCGTCAGTACGGCGTCTATGTGTTGGCGGGCAGCTTTCCAGTTGAGGCAGCGGCTGGCCACTTCGTCAACCGCGCTCACTTCTTCGGGCCGGACGGGCAAGCCGGCTTTCAAGATAAGTTGGTGATGACCCGCTTTGAAGCTGAGGAATGGAGTATTGGCAGCGGTGAGGGCGTCAAAGTCTTTGACACTGAGTACGGCAAGCTCGGCGTCAATATCTGTTATGACGCCGAGTTTCCTGACTTTGCCCGCCAGCAAGCGGCGGCGGGTATAGAAGTGCTGCTGATTCCCAGTTTTAGCGGCTCCGCGCACGGCTACACGCGGGTGCGGGTAGGCGGCATGGCCCGCGCCTTGGAGAATCAGATCTACGCTGTTCACGCACCTTGCCTCGCCGACGCACCGTGGAGTTACGCCATTGAAACGGCGGTGGGCGCAGTCGCCATCTACGCACCCGCCGACAATGGCTTGCCCGAAAGCGGGATCGTGGCGGCAGGCGATTTCAACGTCCCGGACTGGCTCATCCACGACTTAGACCTTAGCCTGATTCGTGAGGTCCGGCGCAGCGGCCACGTCCTGAATGCCCGCGACCAAGTCTGGGCGCAGCGGCAAGCGGCGGGGCCAGTCGTTGCCGTGCCTTTCAAGGCCAGCACCAACGAGACGCAGCCCTGAGTTCAAGTGACTGTGAGTTCAAACGGCTGCTAAACTCTTAAAAGTGATGAAGCCGCATTCCCGTGAGTGGTATTCCAAGATAGCCCGCGAGTTGGGAACCTATGACCACCCGTGGAAACGCCACACCGACGGCCCCGACCCCGAGTTGATCTACGACGCCCTGCTGTCGAACCTGATCGCGGGCGGCATGTGGGTGCTGGAAGCCGGCTGTGCCGACGGCAAGGACGCGGCCCGCTTCGGCAGCTACGCCGCCGCGTGGACAGGCTACGACCGCGAGGAAGAGTTTATTAAAATCGCCCGCCAAAAAGTTCCCCAAGCCGCCTTCGCCGTGTGGGACGGCAAGAGCGTGTTGTCAATGATGCTGCGCGGCCCTTACGACTTGGTGGTGTCGCGCCGAGGGCCGACCAGCGTGATTGACCATTTGCCGGAAGTCGCCGCGCCGGAAGCCCGATTTTTGTACGTCGGCCCAACCCTGGGTTCGCCCAGCGTGCCGGACAAACTCAGTGCTATCGGCTGGGCCATCTTGGGTGAGTGGCACACCCGCGTGCGAACCTGGCTTCCCACTGAGGAAGATGACCGCGCCCGCTCGGAATTTTTGGGCGAAGACCATGATCCGGAGCGCTGGCAAGCCGAATCGGAAGTGCGGGGCCGGATGTACTGGGAAGAGCGTCAAACTATTTTGGCAGCGGCAAAGTAAAAAGAAAACAATGGGGACAGCGCTCCGTACCAAGAGCGCTGTCCCCATTTCCCAATTACTTCCCTTGCTGAGCCAGCTTCAAATAATAAGCGCTGGTCTTGTCATTCGGATCAAGCGCGGCAGCTTGTCCATACGCCGAGGCGGCCACCGGATAAGCTTGGCGCTCGTAAGCGAGGCGGCCCGCCCAAGCCCACGCTTTAGCGTACTTGGGACTCAGCTGAGTGGCCTGAACAAAGCCAGCTTCCGCGCCCGCTTTGTCGCCCGAGGTGTACTTGGTATAAGCAGCCCTAAACGCTTGGGTGGCGGGCAGGCCGACTTGCTGGGCTTCTTGCACGACGCTGAGGTTGTACTTGTCGGCGGCGCTGGCTTCCGGCAAAGTCACGGCGGCGGTGTATGCGGCGGTGGCGGCGGGCAAATTGCCGAGCTCCAAGGCCAAACGCCCCTGCTCGCGCCAAGCCGTCAGGAAGTTAGGCGCGGCGGCGGTGGCCTGCTGATAAAGCGTCAGGGCCTTGGCTTTGTTGCCTTTATCGAGCGCTTCATAAGCCCGGCTAAAAGCGGTGGTGGCGGCGGGGCCGTATTTACCCGCGTTCTGGGCAATCTGCAAAAAGTAAGGCACCGTCTTATCGGTTGGCGCGAGCTGAGCGGCCTGCTGGTAAAGCGCCGTGGCACCCGCGTAGTCACCGCCTTCCAGCGCCACGCGGGCGTTCCAAATGACGCAGGCCACGTCGCTGGGCTGCAACTGATTGCACTTTGCGAAGAACATCGGCGCACTCACCAAATCACCCCGGCTGTAAGCGGCGTAACCCATGTTGTACTGCACGCTGGCAGCTTTGATGCGGGCCGCATTGTCGTCAGGCTTGAGCGTCAAATAGGTGTCCCACGAGCGCTCGGCCTGCTTCCAAAAACCCACATCGGTATAGATGTTGGCCCGCAGCTGCAAGTAGTCGGGATTGTTCGGCTCGGCGTTCACCGCTTGGTCGGCGGCGGCGGCGGCTTGTTTCCAGGGCGTGCGGTCAATGTTCCAATCGGCCTTGGGCAAGGTGGAGCGGGCCTGGGCGGCGAGGTCGCTAGCCTTCTGAGCGGCCTCGGCGGCAGACATCGGCGCGGCTACGACGGCGGGAGCAGTCTGAGCCGACGCCAGACCCAGCGACAGGGCGGCCAACAGCGGGAGGGAAGCGGAGAACATCTTCTTTATCTTCATTCATCCAGTCTAAAAACTTCCAGATGACCCAGATGATGCCCAGCCGATCAGACCTTTAGAAACGCGCCGCCGACCAAAGCCGCTAGACTCAGCCGGATGCCTCGCCATACCCTCGGAATCGCCCTCCTCATCGTCGTCACCTGCATTTGGGGCAGCACCTTTGCCATCGTCAAAACGCTTGGCGAAACACTCTCGCCGCAAGTCTTGATCGCCTGGCGTTTTACCATCGGCACGCTAGCCACCTTGCCGCTGCTATTATTTTGGCGACGCTTCTCTCCCACGCCTTCAGCCGGTTCCAATTCCTCCACCACGCCTCAGCGCTCACTCTGGAAAGACGGGCTGCTGGTCGGGGCGTGGCTGATCGTCGGCTACGGCACACAAACCATTGCCCTGCAAACCACCTCGGCCAACCGCGCCGCTTTTATCACGGCCCTGAGTGTGGTGCTGGTGCCGCTGTGGCAAGCCATTGCTCTGCGCCGCCCGCTGAGCGTTTTCCTCTGGTCGGCGGTGGCTTTGGCCGTCACCGGCTTAGCGCTGCTGTCGTGGGAAGGCGGGGCGCTGGTCGTGGGTGATTTGTGGGCGCTGGTCTGCGCCGTGAGTTACGCGGGTTTTATTTTGACTTTAGACCGCACTGCTCAGCACCACGCCGCACTGCCTTTCACTTTGGTGCAGCTCGCCAGCGTCACCGTGTTGGCGTGGCTATGGGCGCTGCTCTCCGGCGCAGAACTGCTGCCGCCGAGCGCTCAGTGGGGCGGGTTGCTGTATTTGGGCGTCGTTGCCACCAGCCTGACCACCTTGCTGCAAACCACCGGCCAACGTTGGGTCAGCGCCGCCGAGGCCAGCATCATCTACGCGCTCGAACCCGTCACTGCCAGTCTGTTTAGCTTCGTGCTGATCGGTGAGCGTGTTGGCCTGCGCGGCTTGCTAGGAGGAGGTTTGGTGATCATCGCCACCGTGCTGAGCCAGTGGAAAAATACGCTGGCCGAAGCTGAGCGGGCTAACCCTCCCCACGCACCGCACGGGCAAACCATTCCGGCAGCGCCTGAGCCGAACCGTCCGCATTCGAAGGACGCTTAAAGTAGCGCTCACCCCACTCCGTCGCCCACGCTTGAAACTCACCCGCTTCAATCGCCGCCCGTGCCCGCTCCACCAAGCGATGTAGGTAGCGCAGATTGTGCAGCGACAGTAAGCGCGGCGCGAGCATTTCCTCGGCTTTGACCAAATGGGCAAGGTAAGCGCGGGTGTGGTGGGTGCAGGCGTAACAGTCGCAGTCGGCGTCAATGGGAATGAGTTGTTGTCTCGGCGCAGCGCTGTTCATGTTGATCCGCCCATCGTCGGTCAGGGCGTATCCAAAGCGGCCCGTGCGGGTGGGGTACACGCAGTCGAACATATCCACCCCCAGCGCGATACCCGCCACCAAGTCCTCGGGATGACCCACACCCATCAAGTAACGCGGTTTGTTTTCGGGCAGGCGCTGCGCCGTGAAGGCCACCGCCAGGAACATCTCCTCTTTGCTCTCCCCCACCGCCAGCCCACCAATCGCGAAACCGGGCGTACTGAACGGCAAAGTGGCGTCTAAGCTTTGCTGACGCAGATGCGGGTGAATACCCCCCTGGACGATAGCGAACAGCGCTTGATCGTCACGGGTCTTGAAGGTCAAGCAGCGCTCAAGCCAGCGCACCGTGCGCTCCAAACTGGCTTTGATGTAACGCTCCTCAGCCGGAAACGGTGGACATTCGTCGAAAGCCATCATCACATCTGCGCCGAGAAGCTGCTGCACTTCAATGCTGCGCTCCGGCGTCAGGTGAATTGGCGAGCCATCAAGGTGACTTTTAAAGACTACGCCTTCCTCAGTGATCTTTCGCATGTGTCCCAAGCTCATCACTTGAAAGCCGCCAGAATCGGTGAGGAAAGGGCCAGGATAAGCCGTGAATCCAGGTAGCCCGCCGTGAGCCGCTACCATCTCTGCGCCGGGCCGCAGCATCAAGTGGTAAGTGTTGCCCAAAATCATCTGCGACTTGATTTCGAGCAGCTCGTCGGCGCTGATGCCTTTCACGCTTCCCTGCGTGCCCACTGGCATAAACATCGGTGTCTGGACGGTGCCGTGCGGCGTGGCGAAGTGGGCTGTTCGGGCGCGGCCATCACGGCTGTGAATCCTGAATTCAAAGGGAGAAAGGTCAGACATTAGTTTATTCTCTCACGGGTAGCCGCACCAACTGACTACCTGCTGCCACTTGAGCTCAGCTTACTCAACTTTGGACTGCTCGAACCGGATCGCACCAGCACACTTGCTTCGGCAAGACGCTGTACAGCACAGGCAACAGCAATTAGATCGACAGCTTCCCATGCCATTGCAGGAGGCGAGTTTGAAACTTGGGTTTTTGTTTCCTATTGTGTACGGCTGCGTACTGCCGCGTTTGACGGCCTGGGCGCTGAGAAAAATCAGTGAGTAAGGAAGAAGAGCAACAAAAAAGCCGCCCGCTCTAGTACTAGAGGGACGGCTTGTGACATGGAGCGGGAGACGCGATTCGAACGCGCGACATCTACCTTGGCAAGGTAGTGCTCTACCAGCTGAGCTA